>NZ_BDHD01000003.1:0-65117 GCF_054786075.1 Treponema sp. R6D11
ACAGAGCGTTAAATCTTCTTGACGGTCTTTTAATCGACAACCCTGACGATGAAGAAGCTCTTGCGCTTCAAAGCGCCATACTTAGTATGGATCGCAATAACAGCAACGGAACGGAAGCCTTAATCGAAGCGCAGCGTAGATTTCTTGAGGAACAACAACGGCAAAACGCCGCAATGGTTTCCAATATGCAGAGGGTAAACGTAAACGCAAGCGCCGATTCTACCGCAAATTCAAAGTCAGCGGCGGAAGCTGAAGCCGCCGCCGCGCGCAGAGCCGCCGCAGAAGCGGAAGCGGCGCGTAAAAAAGCGCAAGATGAAGAACTGGCTAAGACAAGCCGTGAAATGCAAGAGCTTATGCGGAAGGTAAATAATCTTGTCGCTGACGGCAAGGCAAGGCTTGCTTCAGATAACTATTCAGGCGCGGTGCAATTATTTAACGAAGCTAAAAAAATGCTTCCGCCCGGAGAGTCTCGTTTTGACGCTCAAAAGTTATCTGAAATAGCAGACGCATATTATGATTATGGTTCAAAAAATTCAAATTCCGCTAATGGAAAAGAAGCGACTAACAACGCGTCGCAGTTGGCAAACGAAGCTATATCGCTGGATTCGTCTCAGGCTTTGCCGCATTATGTTGTGGGGCGTATTGCGCGCGATGTTAACCAGAATGAAAAAGCAATAAGCGAATTCAGAGAAGCGGCGCGTCTTGATTCTACAAACGCCATGTACTTCCACGATTTGGGAAGAGTGTTATTTATGGCGAAACGTTATTCCGAAGCCAGAGACAATTTCCAGACGGCTACAAAAATAAATCCTGGGTATGAACCTTCATGGTACAATCTTGGCGGAACATTGCGCGCATTGAATCGCCCCGATGACGCTCTAGCGGCGTACAGGCAGGCTGTAGCCGTAAAAGCCGATTATTCAGCCGCGCACCGCGAAATTGGCAGGCTTCTTTTGGCAAAGGGCGATACGCAGGGCGCGATAAAATCTTTTACTAGCGCGTTACAATCGAATCAAAATGATTTTAATACAATATGCGAATTAGCCGCCGCTCACAGTCAGGCAAGAAATTTTACAGAAGCGGAAAATGTTTTTGCAAGGGCGATAAAAATAAACGCTTCTGATCCGCAGACAAATTACAATATGGCTGTAGTAAAATTGGAATTAAAAAAGAATAACGAAGCGCTTAGTTTTGCAAAAATGGCTGTAGACTCAAGCCCTAACAACGCAGTTTATGTATACACATTGGGGCTTGCGTGCGAGGCAATAGGAGCGTCAGATCAGGCTATTGCGGCGTACAAAAAAGCGGCGTCTTTAGACACAAAGTACGCGCGCCCCAGAATTAACCTTGGCAATCTTTTTCTTGCCAATGGAAATACTTCCGAGGCTATTTCATGGCTTAACGAAGCGTATTCAGCCGAACCGTCTAACTTTGAAGTAAATAACAATTTGGGCGCGGTTTACGCTAAACAGGAAAATTGGTCTTCCAGTATTAATCATTATGAGCGGGCTTTAAATGTAAAACAGAATGATCCTATAGTGCGTCTTAATCTTGCCCGCGCCTACACAGGAGCAGGCGATCTTCAAAAAGCTCAGAACTCTTACCAAGCTGTATTACGTTTAACACCAGATAACTGGGACGCTATGTACGAGCTTGGAATGACATGCGTATCGCTTGGGCAGACTGCCGACGCTAAACGTTATTTGCAGGATTTGGTAAGCCGCAACCCCAATTATTCGGGAAAAGCCGAAGCGGAAAGGATATTAAGAAGTTTATGAACGCAATAATTACAGTTGTAGGAACCGATAAGGTTGGAATAATAGCTAAGGTATCCGCTTTTTTGGCTGAACGAGGCATCAATATTGAAGACATATCGCAGACAGTTTTAAGCGGCAACTTTGTAATGATGATGATGGTAAGCCTAGGCTCCTGTTCAAAAGCGCTTGAAGAAATAAAAAAAGAACTTGCTACGTTAGGGGATACGCTCAATGTAAGTATCAGCTTGATGCACGAAAAAGTTTTTTCTACTATGCACAGGATATAGATGAAGAATATAACCACGAACCACACGAACCAATGCGAACCAAGAGATATTTTCTTGGGTTCGCTCCGTGTTCGTGTGGTTCGTGGTAAAAAAAATAAGGGATATTATGTTATTTACGCCGTTTGAAATTAAAGAAACTGTTGATATGTTCATGCGTTACAAGCTGGACATACGCGCAATAACGCTAGGTGTCTCTCTTTTGGATTGCATAGGCTCTACAGGAGAAGCGACACGCAAAAAAATACGCGAAAAACTTTTACGCGTCGCAGGTTCGCTCGTAAAAACAGGCTGTGATATTGAGACCGAATACGGCATTCCAATTATAAACAAACGCATATCTGTTACTCCGATAGCCCTTGTCGCCGCTTCTTGCGAAGAAAAGGACTATACGCCTTTTGCCAAAACTCTGGACTCCGTAGCGAAAGAATTAGGCGTTGATTTTATCGGCGGTTTTTCCGCTCTTGTTCAAAAAGGGATTTCCTCAGGCGATGAAAAACTTATCCGCTCCCTGCCTGACGCTCTTTCGCAAACTGCTCAAGTTTGCGCTTCTGTCAATGTGGCGGCGACAAAAAGCGGCATTAACATGGACGCTGTGCGTTTAATGGGCGAAATAATTAAAAAAACGGCGGAAGCTACCGCCGACAAAGACGGAATAGGTTGCGCTAAACTGGTTGTCTTTTGCAACGCTCCCGAAGATAACCCATTTATGGCGGGAGCGTTTCACGGAGTAGGGGAAGCTGAAAGCGTTCTTAACGTGGGAGTATCGGGACCGGGCGTAATAAAAGCCGCCATTGAAAACTGCCGTGAGATGACTTTTGACGCATTAGCTGACACTATCAAAAAAACAGCTTTTAAGATAACTCGCATGGGGCAGCTTGTAGGAATGGAAGCCGCTAACCGCATAGGAGTCCCCTTTGGCATTTTAGATCTCTCCCTAGCGCCGACTCCGGCTGTAGGCGACTCTGTAGCCAGAATACTTGAAGAAATGGGGCTTGAAGCCGCCGGAACTCACGGCACAACTGCGGCGCTTGCGATGTTAACCGACATGGTAAAAAAGGGCGGCGTAATGGCATCTACCCATGTAGGCGGCTTTTCCGGCGCGTTTATTCCAGTCTCCGAGGACGAAGGCATGGTGGCTGCTGTAAAAAACGGAACAATCTCCCTTGATAAACTTGAAGCGATGACATGCGTCTGCTCAGTAGGATTGGACATGATTCCCCTTCCCGGCGACACAACACCCGCTACAATCGCCGCAATTATCGCCGATGAAATGGCAATCGGCATGGTGAATAACAAAACAACCGCCGTGCGTGTAATTCCCGTCCCTGGCAAAAAAGCAGGAGAGTGGGCGGAGTTCGGCGGTCTTTTAGGCGGCTCTCCAATAATGGCTGTTAACAACGCAAAGAGCGACGCCTTTATCAACCGTGGCGGACGCATTCCCGCTCCGATTCACAGTTTTAGGAATTAAGAAAATATTTTCCCGTGAACTACAGGAACAAACATGAACAACGACAAGATTTCGGAGAATGAGTTTGTGATGTTCGTGTGGTTCGGTTAATTTGTTTCGGTTATCATTCTTGAACGGGCAATTTAGTAATTAATATCTTATCTATTCTATTGCCGTCTTTATCTAAAACTTTAAATTTGTATCCCTGATAATTAAAACTGTCGCCAATACGCGGGAGCTCTCCTGCGATATGCAGAATAAGTCCCGCAAGTGTGTGAAAATCTTTTTCCTCTTCAAAACCGGTAAGTTCCAGCGCTTTTGCCGCATCGTCAATATTAAGCGTGCCGTCCGCCAAGAAACTGCCGTCTTCCTGTTTAATGAGCGGTTCTTCACTTACGGCGGAAATTGAAAGCTCTCCGACTATTTCTTCAACTAACGATGTAATGGAAAGAAGTCCGGCAAGCCCGCCGTATTCGTCCATTACAAATAAAAAGTTTGATTGCCCCTGCTTAAAAGAGCTAAACGCTTTTATAGCCGGCATTGTTTCGGGAATAAATTGCGCTTTTTTCATTATTGCGCGTAACCCAAAAGGCGTCTTTAACGCGTGATCAATTATAATGTCTTCCGTGTAAACCGCGCCTACAATCTCGTCCGGGCTTGCGTTTACAACAGGGAAACATCTCTGTTCTCGATATTCAACCGCTTTAGCGCGGATTTCGTCATAAGGGGAATTAATATCCAATAATTGAATTTCAGAGCGGTGGGTCATAAAAGCTCGCACGGGACGATCCCCAAGATAAAAAACGCCCTCTACCATGTCGCGTTCCCCGCTTTCTACAACGCCTGATTTTTCGCCTTCTATAAGAGTGTTGCGCAATTCATCTTGGAGCTCAGCTTCTGTAATGTTGCTGTCGTCAATTTCAGAACGGATTTTTGAATTAAAAAACGAATTAAATTTTATTGCAGGAAGTATAAAAGGTATCATAAAAAAAGAAAAAAACTTCATGGCAGGTAAAAGAAGAGCGGCTATTTTTTCAGGTTTTGCGTTTGACAATAATTTTGGAAGGTTGTCTCCCAGTAGTGTGATAATTACGCCTAAAATGATTATATATAAAGCAATAAAAAAAGGAAGAAAAGTAAAATTTACTGAATGTTTAAACATAGCGATCAAAAATGATAAAACCGCTATTGCGGGAAATACGGCAAAAACTTTAAATATATTGCCCCATAAACGGCAGGAAAGCGATAACTTATGCGGAGCTTCCAATGTTTTTAGAACAGCCTTGTATTTCTTTGCCTCTTCTTTTTCTAAACGTGTTTTTCTGCATAAACTTAAAGCCGAATCAAAAAGAGAAAAAACTCCGCTTAAAATAATCAGTGCAAACGTGATTAATATAGAGATAAATAAATGAGAATCCATAACTAATTGTTGATCTCCATGCGTTTAAGCGGACGAACAATTGTCAGTACATCAGGAGCGGTTTGTACCGTTTTTATTTTTCCGTCGGGAGTGAATTCGTCAAAAACCTGTACAATTGGGAAACGCGGATTTTCGGGGTTTACGTCTACAACCTGACCTTTTTTTCCGTTAGATAAAAGCACATAAAGACCGATTGGGTAAATAGACAGACACAGAACAAGCGCTTTTACTATCGTATCGTCGTATTGTTTACCTTCGTTTTTTAACAATTCTAACATTCCCGTATAGCCGTCTTTGGCTTCTTTGTGCGGTCTCTTGGAACTTAACGCCTCGTATGAGCAGGTAACGGCTATTATTTTTGAATACAGGCTGATTTTTTCTTTAAACAATTTTCGCGGATAACCTGTTCCATTTTCACGTTCATGGTGTTCAAGCGCCGCTAAACAAACTGGAAGCGGAAAGTTAAAAGACTTAAGCATACCGTAACCAAGAACAGGGTGTGTTAAAATAGCTTTTTGCTCAACAGGATTAAGCGCCCTCTGGCTTAAATAAATATTCGACGGTAATTTTAACATTCCCGCTTCATGCATTAAAGCGGCTACTCCAAGCTCTATTAAGCGGTAGGTTGGCAGTTTAAGGTATGTGCCTATTATCATAGAAAGTATGGTTGTTCGCACCGAATGTGTGGCAAGATAATTTTTCCCTTCCGCAGGTTCAATATTTTTTAAAATCCTCATTAAAAAACGACGATCTTCTTTTATGTACTCGGCTATTTCCTTAATTTTTTCAGTTACTACTTTTTCGTCCAACTCGTCGGATACAGACGCTTTAACAAACATATTTTCCACATAGAAAAGAAAACTTGAATAAAATTCCTCAGCTTTTTTTAACTTGTCAAAATCTGTTTGCTGAGAAACTCCCGCTACTGTTCCTATTCCTACTCCTGTTCCGGCTCCCGTTCCTGTTCCTGCTTCTGGAATATAAGTGCCGGCTTCTCCGCTTCTGACGTATTCATTGCTGCTTTCACCTTCGCTGTATACAGTTTTAAAACTCCATTTATCCAGTAATTTTAATAACTCATCAGAAAAAGGAGTTTCCGGCGCGGTAAGCACAAACGCTTTATCAAGATAAACCGGTTTTGAGAAATAACAGTTGGGTTTTATATCTTTTACAGTAAAATCGTTCATTCTACCCCCTGGAATAAATAACAAACCCGGCATTGTTGACGTAACATGCTCTTTCTTTTATTATATCTATTATTAGGAGAATTTTCATTGAAATTCAAATATTTGATAATCGCTTTTAGCGTATTAATCATAATTATCGTTTTAATTACAGCGTTATTACCTTTACTATTCTCCGGACATGGAAGTGCGGTAACTTTCCGATACATTACTTTACCGCTTCTATTGTTCATGGCTATTCTCCTTATCTGCATGAGCATATTTTTCTTCTTTAATTATCGGCTTTTTTCGCTGTTAGAAAGAGAGGATTGGCCCGCTTTAGCGTATTATTTAGAGAAAAAAATCTATGTAAAACACAGATATTCCAACCGAAATGTAAGGCTTTTAGCCAGTTCTTATCTGGTAATTTCGGACTTTCCGTCGGTTTTAAAGCTGGAAAGTAAGGCTGTTTTAGCCAAACCGTCTGTAATTGGCAAAAATATACTGATTTTCGGCTCCGCAAGAGTTTTAAGCGGCGGTTATAAAGAAGCTGCTACTTTTTTTAACTCGTATATTGGAAAATGCAAGAAAAAAGATAAACAATGGGTTCTTTGGTTCTACGGTTTTTCACAGCTTTTAGGCAGCGACTTTAAACAGGCGGAGTCTGAATTTTCCTCGTTGGCTGTTTCTTCAGATAATGTTTTGATAACGGGGCTTTCAGCGTATTTTTTGCAGACTTCAATAGAAAAACATTCTTTAACTCCCCAAAAATGCCATGAAACGGCAGAAAATGGTCGTGAACGCGTGAAAAATGCGATAAATAACGCTGATAACTGGAAAAATGAAGCGGAAAAAATGGGCGCGGAAATACATATTGCCATAATAAAAAAATATATCGATGAAGCCGGAAAATGGCTTTTTACCGAAAAGCCCGCCGAGCCGCCGCTTTATGTTGATTTGCCGCCTGTTGCTGATGATAATGTGGAGAAAGAAAGCCAATGAAAAAGATAGAAAAATCGACAAAATTGGAAAATGTATGTTACGACATACGCGGACCTGTTCCAAAAGAAGCAAGACGAATGGAAGAAGAAGAAGGGGTCAAAATAATTAAACTCAATATAGGCAGTCCCGCCGCTTTTGGCTTAAATACGCCCGATGAAATTGTCCACGATATGATTGTAAATTTGCAAAACGCTCAAGCGTACGGCGAGTCACGCGGACTTTTTTCCGCGCGTAAAGCCGTAATGCAGGACTTCCAGTCCAAGGGAGTAATGGACGTAGGTATTGATGATATTTTTATTGGGAATGGGGTAAGCGAGTTAATATCTATGTCGATGCAAGCCCTCCTTGATTCAGGCGACGAAGTTTTGATTCCAATACCCGATTATCCCCTGTGGACGGCAGTCGTTACTCTTGCAGGCGGCAATCCTGTTCACTATCTTTGCGATGAATCTGCAGGTTGGAATCCCATTTTGGAAGATATTCGCTCCAAAATTACCCCGAAAACAAGGGCGATTGTAGTAATTAACCCCAATAACCCGACAGGCGCGGTTTATGACCGCTCCGTTTTGGAAGGAATCGCCCAAATTGCCAGAGAAAAAGACCTAATCGTATACGCCGACGAAATCTACAGCCGTATCACCTACGATGACGCTGTACATATTCCATTTTCCACGATAGCGCCTGATATTTTAACAGTTAGTTTTGACGGATTAAGCAAGGCATGGCGGGCGACAGGTTTCCGCGCCGGTTGGATGGTTCTTTCCGGCGATAAAAAACGAGCCGCAGGATATGTTGAAGGGCTTGATATGCTTGCAAGTATGCGTCTTTGCCCCAATATGCCCGCTCAATACGGCATTCAAACCGCTCTTGGCGGCTATCAGAGTATTAAAGACTTAATCCTTCCTGGGGGCAGATTAAGAGAGCAGAGGGACACGGCGGTTAACATGGTCAACGAAATCCCCGGTCTTTCCGTGGTAAAACCCAAGGGCGCTCTTTATTGTTTTCCAAAAGTAGACATAAAACGCTTTAATATAAAGAGCGATGAAAAATTTATGCTGGATTTACTGCACGACCAACGCCTGCTACTTGTGCATGGAACAGGCTTTAACTGGAAAGAACCAGACCATTTCCGTATCGTTTTCCTTCCAGACAAGACAACTCTTACAGATGCCATGCGCAGATTAGGAAAATTTTTAGAAAAATACAGGCAAATTTAATTATCTTTTTTTTCCTTCATTCGTGAGCGTACCGAAGTTACGCAATTCTTGTTGTTCTTGATAAAAAATTCTTAATGTGTTTCCAATATTTTTTCTATTTGATTAATACAATGATTTTTTGTCTCTTCAATTAATTCTGCGGCTGTTTTATTGTTCGTGCTACGGTGTTTGATGGCGGCGGCTGTGGGTAGAAGCGTTGTAAAAATTTGTCTTTGTTTTTCATTTAATTCGCTTGCGGGCAGAGCGACTATGTCGTTACGGTACTGTTCAAGAAACTCAATACCGCTTTTTTTTTGGTTCTCTGTAGCGCCAAAAGTGTAATTTTTATTGTTAGCGTTATGTGCTACTTTATTTGTCAGGTTAATTGGAGCGCCTTCTCCTTTAAAGGCGCTGATTTGCGCGTCCATTGCCGCCGCTTTTTCTTCCAATTTTTTTCTGTAAAAACGAAGTGACGATGTTTCATGATAAATTTGGTTTTCGTTTTCTTTTGGCAAAAAAGGACTACGATACAAAAAAGTTGACATTTGCGCTTCCGCAGGGGAGAGGCGATTTTGCCTTCTGTTAAAGTAAGGGTAGACGTATGTTCCCCTTGCGTAAGTTTGAGAGCGGACATAAGAAAAATCCGCGCCAAAGAGCGTTATGTGTTTTGCTCCGAGCGTTTGCGCAAGGGATAGACAGGCGTAAGTTACATTACCGCCTGAGGTATCAAGCAGAGGCAAAGAGCGCCAGTAACGCGATATGTACAACGCACGAGGGTGTCCGATAGAAAAAAAGACAGGCCAAGTTGCAAATCTTGAGAGCCATGTCGGCCTTGCGATGTCCAAAATCAGCGGAATTTCGCGTATGTTACAGCCAAAGAAATGATAGTGGCTGATATGTTGGCAGTCAATAGAAACTACAGCGTCAGGCTCAATGTTGTTATGCAAAAGGACGGGCAGGGCGGTATCGGAGCAGATAATAAAAACGCCTTTAGAGCTATATTCCGCAAGAGCGGTTATTTGCCCGTCAAGCGAAGGACCTGCCGCTACAATTGCTGCTTTATCTGTTTTTTTTACGCAAAAAGATTGATCCGCAGTTTCCGCTGTTTTTATGTTGCGTATAATGTTGGAAAACCAGCGAAGCCCAAAATGCGCCTGAACGCTAAAGTCCGAGGCGGCAATGTCTATCGCTTCCTGAATAACAGAGGCGGCTTTCTCAAACTTTTCTGAATCATGCTCTGTTCTTGTCCGCATGGGGAGCACTTTAATACCGCCCTGTAGAGCGGGGTTGTAGTGTTCAAGGATATATTTTTTTATTTCATCTAATGTAAAATCAGTTAAAAGGCTAAAACGTCCGTTGCTTAAAAGCGGCGTGTAGTCTTTTGATGATAAAAGTTCTTTAATGCCGTCTTTGTTAAAGTCTATTACAACAATCTGTGCACTAGTATTGGAAAGGGCGAGTTGTTGTGCAAAGCCGCCGCAAAGACCCAAAAAAATCACGAAGCCTGTATCTTGCGGTATGGTAGACACAAGCCTCTGCGCTTCGCGTATTGGGTCAATAGTAGAGTGTAATGGGCGAGATGAGCCGTCTTTTGTAATAATTGCAGGGACTATTTCACCTGTACGGGAAGTTAAAAACGTATAATGGGTATTATTCATGTAAGCGCCTTTATACAAGTTTCTTTTAATACGGTTTCCAATTCCTGCTCCGTTACTTCATTTTCGCCTGAAAAAAGCAGAGAATTAAGTTCCCTTTTTATATTTTGCGAATATTCTGGATTTTTTAAGGCGTTAAGCAAGGCTTGTATTCCATTCCGGCAAAAAACATTTGAGTTCTCAACTTTTACCGCTTTAAAAAAATCATCAGTCTTTTTTATACTGCTATGCGTGGAAGGTTCTCCGTGTTCAAAAATTTTATTGCCGCCTATAGAATATATCCGTTTTGACCATTTATTTAGCTGTTCCTTAAACCATGAAGCGTATATGTTCATGCTTCCACCTTCGTGAAGCAGTCTTGAACGTGAGTAACTTTCCGAATAAAAAGGAACAAAACGGTTAGCTCTACTGTAAAATAAATTGTCAAAACCGTACGGTTTTGCGTGGGTTCTTATGTCGCTAACTGAAAAATCCAAACCGGCAAGATAGATGTTTCCGCTTGAAAGAACCAAAGCAAGCTCCACGGCGGTTGCGGTTACCGTGCCTCTTTGCGGAATAATTACAGAAGGCAAATTGAGCTCATGAAGAACAATGTTTTGCCAAAAACTGCCGTCGTTTAAGATTAATTGCGCGTTGTTTGCGCATTGAGAGGGCAGGGCGGCACAGAGGTTTACGGCAAAAGCGGAAGTGTTTGAGTATTTTTTATCTCGGTAAAAAGGGTAAATATGTTTTAACGCCCAACTGCCGCCGTCTGTCGCAATGACAAGATCCGCAGTTATACCCGCAGACGACAGCGCAAGAACTGAAGAAGACGCGGCAATGATAATGCAGTTACCCTGCGCTTTTTGAATAACAGGCAAGGCTTGTTCAAGGCTTGGACCTGATCCTGTAACAATAACGGGAATTTCCATTTGCCTGTATAAAAGAGTATGATTAATATTACCGATGTTTTTAAAAAAGTTTTTAATCCATCTTTTTCCAAAGACGGCTGTTGTTCTTTTTTCAGCGTCCGCGCGTTTTAAGAATGCGGCGACAGCGGAGAGGGTTTTTACATAAGCGTCTTTAAAGTAATTAAGAGACGGACGCCATTCAATTACGCGGATACTGTCGGCGCTGATATTTTGAATATGAGTTTCTAAAAACTTATAAATTTCTTCGGTATCAAGGCTTGTTAGCGTGTGTACGTCTTGAAGGGGTTTAACTTCAAAGTTTTCAATATGAAGAACCAATATTTTGCTTTCTTTGAATCTTTCGCGTAGTACGGGAATTAAATAACCTAAGCCCGGCTCAATTAAAATAAAACATTCCGTTTGTTTGTTTAAATTTAAAGAGTCAATATAACGCTGCGCTTCCGCCTGAGGATTGTAACGTGAATGAAGTTGTGCGCCAAGCTCAGATAAATCGGCGATTATACCAGCCCCAAATCCTTAAAGAGTTTCTTGTAGGAATCGAAGTATTCTGATTTTGCGAACTCTTCGATTTTTTCTTCCGGTAATGATTCAAGAAGTTGATCCATGTAACTTAAAATATTTCTAAGCTCTGATCTTAAACCTGAAGGAATGACAAATGGAGACTTGCCTCCGACTTGTCCGCCGCCTCCGCCTCCTCCTGCTGCAACTATAGGAGCGCTGGCTTGAGGAGCGGGCTGTTGCGCAGGTTGTGGCGCAACTTCTTCCTGAGCGGGCGCAGGAGCTTTAGCGGCAGGCTGTGGAGCGGACGCTTTTTGTACAGGAGCTTCTTCCGGTTGCGATGCGGTATCACCAATAGAAGAAAAATCGTCTAAAGTATCTGTATCGGAATCAAGTGACAAATCGTCAAAAGAATCCATGTCAAAATCTTCTCCGTCTAAAGAAGGTTCCGCTAATTCGTCATTAATAAGATCCGTTGATAATTCCGGTTCGTCGATTACCGCGTCTGACAGATCTAATGATTCATTTTCAAGATAATCGCTGTTGTCGGGAGTTTCTGTTATGGGTGTAGCGCCTTCTTCGCGCAGTTTGTTCAATTCATCATCATCTTTAGCTTTGGCGATTGTTTCTGAATCTTCCTGTGAAATGTCGGCAAAATCGTCTATGGCAAGGTCGCCTGCGGCTGTGTCGTCGTCTAACGAAATGCCTGCAAAATCATCGTCGGCAAGACCGGCGTCGTTTGAAGCAGGGGCATCTGCCGCAATGTCATCTGACGCAAGGTCATCTGACGCAAGGTCATCTGACGCGAGGTCATCTGACGCGAGGTCATCTGACGCGAGGTCATCTGACGCGAGGTCAGGAGAAGAAGTGTCATCTAACGAAACATCTGCTGACGCTTCGTTTTCTGATGTTTTGTTATCAGATGAAATGTCGGCAAAATCGTCCATAGCAAGGTCGCCTGCGGTTGTGTCGTCGTCTAACGAAATATCGGCAAAATCATCGTCGGCAAGACCGGTGTTATCTAAAGCAAGGTCATCTGATGCGAGGTCATCTGACGCGATGTCAGGAGAGGAAGTGTCATCTAACGAAACATCTGCTGACGCTTCGTCTTCTGATGTTTTGTTATCATCAGATGAAATGTCGGCAAAATCGTCCATGGCAAGATCGCCTGCGGTTGTGTCGTCGTCTAACGAAATGCCTGCAAAATCATCGTCGGCAAGACCGGCATCGTCTGAAGCGGCGTCGTTTGAAGCAACATCATCTGTGGCTGTTTCGTCTAACGAGATGTTCGCAAAATCATCAGAAGCAAGATCGGCGTCGTCGGTTTTGGCTTGTTCGTCTGCCGTATTGCTTGTATCAATGTCTATGTCAATATTATCAATATCATCACTGGAAGGCTCTGGCTTATCGGCGGGGTTTTTGTCTTCCGCAAAGTCATGTTCCGGTGTTTTTTCGGGTTCCGATTCTTCGGGAAAATCCGCCGAGTTAAGGATATTGTCTAGTTCATCGCCTGTAAGCGCGATTGTTTCATCGTCATCATCATCATTTATTTCGTTGCTTATCTCGTTAGTTGTTTCGTTATCAATGGTTTCCGGTATTCCTTCTTCTGTAGTTCCGCCGGAGCTTAATATGTTGTCAAGCTCATCGCCTGTAAGCGCAATTGCTTCATCATCGTCATCGGAGAAGAAACCGCCCCCCTCGTCGGTTTTCCCTTCTTCGGCGGGAAGAGAGCGAATGTTGGCAAATTCTTTTTTAAGGTCTGTAAGTTCGCTTCTTATTGATGAAAGCTCTGTGGCAATCTTTTTAAGAAGATGAGTCGAAACATTCCCATCGCCGTCTTGAGCGGCGTCTAAATCGCTGGAAATAGAGTCAAGGTTGTTTTCGATTGATTTTACAGTTGGGATACTTAAATCTTCAGTGTCAAATTCATCGTTATCCGCTTTGCTGTCTAAATCATCAATGGCTAAACTGTCATCGCTGAAATCATTTGTTTCTTTTTCATCTCCAGACGAGGGAAGTTCAAATTCATCAAAAGAAGTGTCTTCTATGTCGATATCTTCGCTTCCAGATTTCGCGCCGAGGCTGTCGTCATTAGGTATACTAAGATCCGATAAATCTTTTTGAGAAGTTAAAGGATCGTCATCAAGATCAATGTCTATATCGTCATCGGGGAATTCAACTTTTTCAGCTTTTGGGCTTCCTGCGGCTCCGCTAACGTCGAATACCGCGTCGTCAAAAGTTAATGATTCGTCGCTGTCGGTTGATTTCCCTGATGAAGGCAAATCAAGATCATCTAGACCGGAAGATAAACCGTCTTTATCAAGAACTTGGGGTTCGCTCTTTACCCATACGCCGTATTCGTCCAGATCTTTTGCGCTGCCAATATGTGCGCGATCAGAGTATATCGAAGGTTTTTTATTACTAGCCATGAACCGCTCCCTAAATTAACACTTATGGTCAATTATCGGTACTTTTTCCTGTTTTCAAAAGACTATATCATATTAAGGATAACCTTTTGTCTTGTTGTTGTCAATGCCGCTTTTTGAATATAACTGTTTTTTTTGAGAAAAAGCGGTTTCTGGCGGTTTTTGGAAGAAAATTTAAGAATAATTAATAAATCTCCGTAAATCGAACTATGAGAGTCTTTAAATACCTCATAGGGGTTTGGACTGCAATAGTTGTATACACGCTTTTTTCCTTTCTGGGCGGTCCTTCAGGCTTATCATCATACAATTATCTGTTAGCCGAGAAAGAACGCCAATGTGAAAACATCAAAGATCTGGGGATTATTAACGAAGAATTGGAAAGAACAAGGTTTAATTTACAATACGACCAGGATACCATGCTAGTTCAAGCCCGCCAAATGGGTTATGGTCAGTCTGATGAACGTTTTATACGGATTGTAGGGCTTGGAACCCCAAAAAGCGCCGCTGTAAGGGCTGGAAATGTATATTCAACATCGTATCCAGACTATATTTCCGATAAAAATATTAAAATAGCCGCTTTTTGCGCGGGTTTATTGGTTTTTGCCTTCATTTTAATGATGGAAATTATAGAAAAAAAGTCCCGATAACACCAAAACATCTAAAAACTTCAGTTTTTAGATGTTTTCATAACCTAAGAAGAAAATCGCTCTACAAAAAATCTTTATTTTGTAATGTATTGACGATTTTCTTCAAGGAACATATAAAAACCTAACCGAGGTTTTTATATGTTCCACCATGCCTGAATTCACGGGCAATTTCACGTTTTAAGTCTTTTTCTCGTATTCCCGCGCGCTTATCATAAGCCTTTTTACCCTTACATAGCCCAATTTCTACTTTTACCCTGCCTTTTTTAAAATAAAACGACAGCGGGATTAGCGTATAGCCCTTTTCTTCAACTTTTCGCTGAATTCTTTTTATTTCGTCCTTATGCAAAAGAAGGCGTTTTTTCCTGTCAGGTTCATGGTTAAAAATTGATGAAAAAGGATTTTCCGCTACAATCAGTGAACGCAGCCATATTTCGCCGTTTATAACTTCCGCCCACGAATCGGGAAAAGAGATTTTTCCGTCGCGGAACGATTTTACTTCTGTCCCCAAAAGCTCCATTCCGCACTCATAAGTTTCATCAACAGAGTAATCATGCCGCGCTTTACGGTTCTGCGCGATGATTTTTACGCCTTCACTCATAATTTTTTAACTTTAGTTCCGATGGAGTAATAGCTATACGGAATGTTACAATTGGCGATGACAGATCGGGGGGCAGGGAAGCCCTTGTTTCCGCAGAAGTTGCCGTTTGTCTGCCGCGCAGAGAGCGTTCAGGGGAACCGACAAATTGTTTTGCTTGATTTGATACGGCTGTAAATTGAAGGGGAGCGTATGGGTCGTAGCACCATTCCCACCCTACATTTTTCATGTTGCCGATGCTTTGAGAGGCGATTGCCCATTCAACTTCCGTAGGAAGCCTTACTTCGCCTATGTACGGCGAAATGCGCGATGCTATCCAGTCGCAAAACGCCTGCGCCGCGTACCAAGTAACGCCTGTAATTATGTTTTTATCGACTTCCCATGGATAACTTGAAATTTCCTGTGGGAAATAATCGGTTTGATACTCTCTCCACTGCGGGTTTTCATTAAGAAATGTTTCAAATAAGGAGCGAGATACAGGGGTTTCGCTTATCAAAAAACCCGATGAAAACCTTATAAAATTTACCCCTCCTAGCCTTTGGCTTCCTGTTGGCGCGTTTGGTTTCATTTTTAACGATACAGCGGATTGTTTTTTAGCCCAGTCGGAAGATTCGATAATTGAGGCTTGTTCGCGAGGAAGTACCTTAGAAAGCCATTTTGCCGAGTCAGAGTTTTCAGATAAAAACGCCAATATGTCTGATATTGAATTAAGAAGCGCCGTAGAAACTGGCGCATTGCCGCAGTTATCTAAAAGTATTTTAGCGCGGATAAGGTCTCGCATTGCCGCCCTTGTAACGGCAAAACTGGCGGAGGCTTGTAATATTTGTTGCATATCATCATTTGAGCTTTTGACGTTCCCCGCGCGGTATGCGCCTTCCGAAAGACTCATAGGTATCTGCCAAGAAGCGGTAGGCTCTCCTGCAAATGTCCATTCGGCGTAATCTGCGGCATACATGGCAAAAGCCGCCGCCGCGTCTTTTGTTTTCAGTGTAAAATCGACATTGTAGCGCAAAGGGAAAAAAAGCGAACCCAAGTAACGGGCTGGGATTTTATGAATGGCGCTTTGCGTTTCAAAACCGGGCATAACCGCCTCTATTGAGTGGTTTCCCTTTGAAATGGGGATTTTACTGCCTGTTATGCCCATGTAAACGCCGTCTATCCTGACAGCCGCGCCGTCAGGCTCTGTTTTTACGATTAAAACCGCCCCTGGATTTTTTATGCCGGGATATAAAAGAAGGAAAAAGAGGATAAGAAGCAAAATAAATGAGTATAAAAAAGTAAGGTAAACGCCGGGGCGAATACCGTAAATAGGCTTAAATTTGACTTGAATTTCGTTATCAGTCTGTTTTTCCTGCATGAGGCATTATATAACTATTAATTGTTTTAATCTATAAAAAAAGAGCTGCCCGAATTTGTGTTTCCGGACAGCTCCATGCCCTTGAGGCATATCGGAACTATAGTGATTTGGGAGGGGAACTATAATCCCGACATTAAAAGTATCGGTTTAGGGGTCGTTTTTCATGAACCTTATTTTTATGATTTTTGCTAGTCTTCTTCTTGGACGTTAAGGTCTACAGACAGGGACACGCGGTAGGTTTTTCCGCGCTGAATATTTAAAGTTCTGGTTATTGTATAGTCGCTGACATGAAATTTAACCTCGTGCTGACCCGGATTTACAGTTACAGACTCGCGACCGCGGGGAATTAGGTTATTATTCAGATAAATTTGGGCATTTTGGGGAGCTTCAAAGATAATAATAGGGCTTGGATCTTGTAATTCAATCGTTAAATCAATCACTTTTCCCTTTTCTATGACAAAACGGCGGCTTTCGTTGCGGTAATCTTCAGAAATAACGACA
Organism: Treponema sp. R6D11; assembly: GCF_054786075.1. Classification (NCBI taxonomy): domain Bacteria; kingdom Pseudomonadati; phylum Spirochaetota; class Spirochaetia; order Treponematales; family Treponemataceae; genus Treponema; species Treponema sp. R6D11. The sequence continues at coordinate 16,863 of NZ_BDHD01000003.1, forward strand.
AGATGATGCTCGCCTTCGCGTAAAAACACCTGATCTGATATGTTTGGGATAACAGAATCGTCAATAAGGACTGTAAATGGCTTGTTTCTAAGTTGGGAAGGGTAGCGTGGGATAAGCCTTACAGCCCCTTCGTCGCTTAAAATGGGTCTTGCGGTAAAGTTGAAGGTTATATTTTCAAAATCATCGGGAAGCCCTTTAGAGATCTGCATTAACCTGAAAACAACCGGAAACGAAGTAGGTTGTATTATATTTGTTGGAATGGTAACCGATGTAGTCGCTCTTAACCCATGATGTTGTCGAATAGGGATATGGTAGATGATTCTTAACCTTGAGGGCAGAGGCTCAAAGGCGATACGGCTGCCGTCAATGTCGGTTAACCCGTCTGCGGTTTGGGGATTGATTTTATTGTACATGATCATGACAAGAGAGCCGCGGTACGGCAGCCAGCTTTGGGGGGCGGAAATTTCAATTTCGACGCCTTTTAAAAAACGTACGTCCGAACCAAGGTTGATGATAACAGCGCTGTTAATGCCAATGGGAACTACAGTGTCCGTTTGCCCTGTGGACACCTCTACATTTCCGCTGACAAGCGTGCGAAATGATTCCGCCTGTAAACGGGAATAAAAAGAGAAAAGCAGAAAAATAGCGAGGGATATTTTAACCTTGGGCATACACCATCCGTTTTTTCCGCCAATATTCAGGGGCGGAGTCTTCCTGCCGGATCAAACGCCTTTCCGTCCTGCCGCAGTTCAAAATGAAGATGCGGTCCCGTGGACTGACCTGTCGATCCTACTCTGCCTATAAGCGTACCCGATTTTACATCTGTTCGCAATACCGTATCAATAGACGATAAATGCCCATAAAGGCTTTTCCAGTTGTTGCTGTGGCTGATAATTATATAATTTCCGTATACAGGGTCAGACCCTGTCGCTGTTACGACTCCGTCCGCCACGGCAAAAACCTCCGTTCCTTCCGGCGCGGCAAGGTCTATCCCCTGATGCATCGAAATATTGCCGGTTATAGGGTCTTCTCTGTAACCATAGCGGCTAGTAACGCGGTACTGCCGTAACGGAAACCTAAAACCCGAATTAAGAAAGAACGCCCTTTCCGTTGCGGTAAAATCCGCGCCGGGAAAGAATAAAAAAGTTTCCTGTTTTTCATGAATTTTTATTTTTATCTCGACAGAACCTTTGCCGTTCTTCCTTGCCGCTCCCGCTATTTTTTCCAAATCGGTCTGTAAAATTGCCGGAACAAAAATTCCGGGGCATGACGGCAAAAGAAGAGGTTTTCCCGTTACTAACGCCGACGGGTTATTAAGTCTGTTTAAACTTGTTAAAGATGAATACGGAAGATTTAACCTTGCGGCAAGGGATAAAATGCTATCCTCCGGCTTGACTGTGTATTGATAAATTGTCAAATGCTGGGCTACTTCTTCCGGCGGAAGGCGGTTTTGGGTGTTGAAAACACGCCTCCTGTTGCCCTCGACATCGTTGATAAACTGCTTGAACATGGTATCGCTAGGATCAAGCCGTTTAATTACGGGAAAATCATCGCAAAAAAGGGGAAAATTTAAAAATATTAAAAAAAAGGCAAGGGATACGCCCTTGCCAGTTATCGATTTTGACAAATCTCAGCCTGCTGAAATTGCTTCTGTTGGGCAAGCGCTTACACAAGCGCCGCAATCTGTGCATTTAGCCGGATCAATCTGGTATTGACTGCCTTGTTCGGCAATCGCTTCCGACGGACATTCGCTAGCGCATGAGCCGCAGCTTACGCAAGCATCGCTGATTTTATGAGCCATATTATACCTCGCTATTATTTAGACTTATCTAAAGATAGCACATTATATACTATATGGCAAGTCAAAATATACCGAAAATATAATATGATTTTAGCAGGTATAGTAATCGTTATAGCAATTCTGGCGGCTATGATTTATCTTGCCGTTGATAAGAAATCGACATTAATTATACGTTTGGCAAGCCTTGGCGCTATTGCCGTAATGTTTATTACATTGGTTATTTGTGCGATAATTATACTTACTGACAATACCGTACCCGTAGATCCGTCTACATTGATTGTGGGCGCTCCGGCGGAAACAAAGGAAGTAAAAAATAATTCAATTGCCATTATTTTTGTCATTGTTTTTGTTATTGCAATGTTTGTATTTATCGCTATTGTTACCATGAAGGAACATAAAAAGAATTTGCCTAAAGCTGGCGATAACGACAGCCCCGCCGAAAAACCTATTTCTAACTGGTAAAGTTATTTTTTGCAGTTTCAAGGGCGGCGATGACTTTATCGCACCATTCGTCAAATTCAGGGTCTTCCTGCTGTAAATCGCTGTTGGCAAGAACGTTTTCAATTGTTGTTTTTATGCCGTCGTCAGCCCTTGTTTTTGATGTAAAACTAGGCACAAGCCGTTTAAGTTTGGTGTTGTCAAAAACAACAGTATTGGCTTTATCGCCTAAAAGACCCCCTTTAAAATCATAACGCCCCCGCGAACATTCTTCCAAAAATTCGCTTGATACATGCACGGCTTTTAATTGGACATTTAATACAGAGGCGATAATCTGATAAATCTGGTTCCATGTTACGCTTTCTTCGGAAGTAATATTTACCGCCTCTCCTATGGCGTGGATATTCCCCATGATACGGACAAAGGCGCGGGCAAAATCGCTGTTGTGGGTCAGTGTCCACAGGCTTGTGCCGTCGCCGTGGATAATGACGGGTTTGCCGTCTAACATTCTTTTTAATACTTGCCAACTGCCCTTATGTCCATGAACTCCAAGGGGGACACTTCGCTCGTCGTAAGTGTGGCTGGGACGGACTATGGTTATTGGAAAGCCTGAATCGCGGTATTTTTGCATAAGGAATTCTTCGCAGGCGATTTTGTCTCTTGCATAGCCCCATAACGGGTTTGAAAGGGGAGTGCCTTCGGTAATAATGTAGGAAGAAAGCGGTTTTTGGTAAACGGAAGCCGAGGAAATAAAAATGTACTGTTTACAAAGTCCGTTAAAAATATCAAAGTCTTTTTGGACATGATCGGGAACAAAGGCGAAGAAATCGGCGGCGACATCAAACTTGTTTCCCTTGCCTATGGCTTTTTCCAATTTTTCACGGATAGCGGAGGTTTCTTCTGTTCTTATATCGCAGGGGATATGTTTGATTTCCAGTCCCTTAAACTCATTTTTGCGGTTTCCTCGGTTAAGAAGCCAGACTTCCCACCCCAACTGCGCCGCCCTTCTTGTAATAGCGCTTGAAATAGTGCCGGTTCCGCCGATAAAAAGAACTTTCATGGTTTCTCCATAGTTATATATTGATTGAATCTTCTTTTTATTGCGGATATATGTCAAGTAGGCTTAATGTATGGGAATTTTTCGTTATATTGTGCTATAATATAGAAGGTAGAGAAAATGACCGATAATTTTAATATATTTAAATTGGGAATCCCAAAATATCGATGAAAAAAGCCGCAGTTTTTATTTTATTCTTAATTCTCGCAAGCGTCGTATGGGGGCAGACTTATACATGGACAGGCGGCGCTAATTCTTCTGCTTGGAACGATTCGGGTAACTGGACTGGAGGGGCTTCCCCTGGAAACGGAAATCCATCGTATACAATAATTATTCCACAAACAACAAATGCTCCTGTTTTTAGTGGTGGTACAGAACTTGAATGTGATGTTTTGACAATACAGACAGGCGCAAGCCTTGATATGGGCACGTCAAATCTTACTTTAGATACGCTTCAAAATAGCGGCAATTTAATTCTTGCCGGAAGCGGAAGTCAAGCCGTAACGTTTAAAACAACGCCCTCTACTGTTGGCGGAACGGTAACTTACAATGCTGGCGGCACAGACTTTGCCGAGCTAACAAATTTTACTAATTTGGTAATAACGAACGGGACAAGAACCGGCGTAGGCGATATAACAGTCGGCGGAAATTTTACTCTTACCGGTGGCTCGTTAACAGCGACGTCAATAAGTGTTACAGGAACAAGCAGTATAAATGGAAATGTTACAACTTCGGGAAATCAAACGTATACAGGCAATGTAACTTATTCAGGGGCTAGAGCATTAAACGGAACAATCAAAACGCTTGGAACAATTAGCGGGGACGGAAATCCATTAACAATAACTGGAGACGGCACATTGAACGGTGGAAGCGTAATTGGCGCTTTAACAGTAAACGGAAATTTCTCTTTGGCAAGCGGCGCTTTAAATGCGGCGTCCGTTAGTGTAACAGGAACAAGCACCATAGCCGGAACTATTACTACAACAGGCGGAACGCAAACTTATGGGGCGGTAACACTTGGCGGAAATGTCACGTTAGACGGAACAACCGTAACGCTTGGAGCGATTACAGGGAATTCACGCTCATTAACAATAACCGGGGACAGCGTGCTGAATGGCAGTGGAAGCAATATTGGCGCTTTATCAGTATCAGCAACAGGATCGAAAACGGTAACGATTGGTGGAGATGTCACGTTAGACGGAACAACCGTAACGCTTGGGAATATTGCCGGTGGCGGAAACTCATTAGCAATAACAGGAGACGGCGTATTAAACGGCGGAAGTGGGATTAACACCTTGTCAGTATCAGGGACTTCAACTATTAATGCGGATATTACAACTACGGGAACTCAAACATATACAGGAGCGGTAACGCTTGGCGGGACTAGAGCATTAACTTCAACTAACGGTATTGTAACGCTTGGCACGATTACCGGAGCTATTCACGCATTAACAATAAACGGGAACGGCACATTAAACGGCGGCGGAATTGACGCTTTATTGGTGAACGGAGATTTCACCCTGGCAAGCGGGACTTTAAGCGCGGCGTCGGTTAATGTACCAACGGGAACAAGCAACATAGCCGGAAATATTACTACAACTGGAAATCAAACATATAATGGAAATGTAACTTTTAACGGGGCAAGAACTTTAACAAGCTCAGGCGCGAGCGGAATTATTTCAATTACACAAACAGAGGACTTGTCTCTTGGTTCTCTCCAAACGGCTACAACCGGTAGTATTTCCATAGATGCGACAGGGGCGGTAACCCAGACGGGTACGATAACGACAGGAACTTTAACGCTTTCAGGACCGGGAAGCTATGTGTTAAAATTGGCGAATGAAGTATCAACTATCGAAACAACAGGAACAGCCCCTGCAAGCATTGAATATACAAATAATAACAATTTATTAACTCTTGGACTGATGACAGTACCAATGGTGTCAACAGGGACGATTTCCATTAATTCCAAAAATGATATAACAGTTAGCGATAATATAACTGCGTATAAGCTTAAATTGATAACTACCGGTGAAGTAATTGTTACCGCTACAGGTTCAATTGAAACAACGAGCACCGGAAATGAAGACGAAGACGCGGCAATTTATATAGAGGCGGATGATTTTAATGTATTATTAGCGGCGCCAGGTTCCATTGTTCCCGGAGACAAAGGGGTAAAATGGGGACAACTTTGTTTGGTATTAAATAAAAAATGGGCGGATCTGGATTTGTATCCGTCTCTTACTAGTGTTGTTGACGGACCTGAAGATCCTGAGCCTGATAGTCTTTCACTAACAGGCTACCGCTGGCATCAACATTATATTGATTTATCAAAGAATCTGGCTTATGGAAACAGGGATGTGCTTCTGGCGTTAAATCTAGATCCGGACTTTTATGAAATTGTTTACGACACTAGCAAGAAAACATCATTTCCCCTTACTGCTCCCGCTACAAAAATTGAAATATACAATGCCAAAAACACTTCAGATTTAACATTTGCAACAACCGCTACAGGCTCCATTGAATTCTTTGGAACGAATGATTTTAAAAATATTGCTCTTACAGCCGGAAGCGGCGGCGTTATACTTGCTGATGCTGATATAAAGGTAACAGGTGGCTTTGTTTTAAGTGCCGGTACAGGAATAACGCTTGCGTCTAATTCACCTTCCGGTACAGGAAGCAGTATTACAGCTGCCAATATTACGCTTAACAGTATTACCACCGCCGACCAAAAAAACTTAGCTCTTACATCAAAAACAGGAAGCATTACTGTTAATGGAGCGGTTGGAACTTCAACCAATAAACTTGGCGATATTACCGTAGAAAGCGCGGGTAATGTTACATTATCCGGCGTGATAAACGCGAACAGCATTGCTGTAACAAGTACAACTACGACCATTGGCGCGAACATTGACACAACTGGTGGAACGCAAACTTATTCAAGTACGGTAACACTTGGTGGAAATGTTGAATTTATCGGTACAACTGTAACTCTTGGAACAATTACCGGAGCTACTCACGCATTAATAATAACTGGAAACGGCGTGCTAAATGGCGGTGGAACAGGTATCGGCGCTTTATCAGTTAGCGGAGACTTTAATCTGGCAAGCGGCACTTTAAGCGCGGCATCAGTTGCGGCAAATACTGTTACCGGAACAAGCATTATAAACGGCAATATTACGACAACAAGCGGAACGCAAGCTTATGGGGCGGTAACGCTTGGCGGTTCAGGAACTCTAATATTAACTTCACCTGCCGGTACAACCATAACTCTTGGTGCGATTACTGGAGCTAATCACGCATTAACAATAAACGGAAATGGTGTTTTTAATAATGGCGGAATCGATATTGGTGCTTTAACAGTTATTGGAGATTTTAATCTGGTAAGTGGTAATTTAAGCGCGGTATCAGTTGCGGCAACTGCTACTACCGGAACAAGCACCATAGCCGGAAATATTATGACAACAGGCGGAACGCAAAATTACGCAGGAGCGGTAATACTTGACGATGCTGTCACATTAGCTGGAACAACCGTAACAATGGGAAATATTACCGGAGCTACTAACGCATTAACGATAACAGGGAACGGCGTTTTCAATAATGGCGGAACAAACATTGGCGCTTTAACAGTTAGCGAAAACTTTAATCTGGTAAGCGGTACTTTAAGCGCGGCATCAGTTGCGGCAAATACTGTTACCGGAATAAGCACCATAGCCGGAAATATTACGACAACTAGCGGAACGCAAACTTATGGAGCGGTAACGCTTGGCGGCGCAGTAACATTAAATGGTACAGTAGTAACTCTTGGTATGATTACTGGAGCTAATCACGCATTAACAATAGACGGAGATGGCGTTTTCAATAATGGCGGAACCGGTATCGCCGCTTTATCAGTTAGCGATAATTTTAATCTTACGGGTGGCACTTTAAATGCGGCATCAGTTGCGGCAAATACTGTTACCGGAACAAGCAATATATCCGGAAATATTACAACTTCCGGAGATCAAACTTACACAAAGGCGGTAACATTAAGCGGTTCCAAACGAACAATAATTTCAAATGACGGCGATATTTCATTTTCAAAGACTTTAAATTCACAAAATATAATTGAACTGTTAGCCCCAAAAGGAAATATTACCGTTAGCGGTTTATTAAAGGCATATCAGTTGATTGCAAAAGCCTCAAGCGGCACTGTATCAGTTGATAAGATAGAAATAGATTCAACAAATACCGGAAATAACGGCATAAATGCGGCGATTTTTATTGAAGCTAACACATTTGCTGTTACAACAGCAACGCAAGATTCTATTAAACCCGGAGGAACAGGCGGACAACTGTGTTTGGTATTAAATCATCATTGGGACGATATAAGTCCTCCTGATAGTGTTGTTGACGGTCCTGAAGATAATCCTAATAATCTTGGTACTGTCCCCGGTGCCCGCTGGCATCAGCATGGATTTATTAATTTAACAGGGCTGGATCTGGTTTATGGAGCAGTACCATCCGGACTTACAGACCCTTATGAACATATTACGGCAAGCAGCGTTCAAACTACCTTTATTCTCGATGATGATCATCATATCTACATAAACGATGCTAATAATAATGATAATTCCTTGGTATTTAAAACCAGTGGATTGGGATCTATTAAAATTAGCGGAACAAATTCATTTGAAAAAATTACCCTTGAGGCGGGTAGTGGTGGCATACACCTTTTTGATACTAATATAACAGTTATTGATGACTTTGAATTAACTGAAGGGATAACGCTTGAAACAAATTCCGGCACAGGCAGTAGTATTAAAGCCGCAAATATTACACTTACTAGCATTAGCGCAACAAACAATGAAAACCTAACCCTTACATCATTACCAGGAGAAATAAATATTACAGGAGCGGTTGGAAATTCAACCAATAGACTAGGCATTATTACCTTAGACAGCGCGAATGAAGTTACATTATCTGGCGCAATATTCGCAAATAGCATTGGTGTAACAAGTACGGGTACGATTATCGGTTCGAACATTAACACCACCGGAAATCAAATATATGGGGCGGTAACTCTTGACGGTACGGGCGCAACACGAACATTAACCGGAACAACTGTAAATATTGGTACGATTACTGGTGGTGGAAATGCATTAACGGTAACAGGAAACGGCACATTAAACGGCGGCGGAGACGGAATCGGCACTTTAACAGTTAGCGGTAATTTCAATCTTGCAGGCGGCGTTTTAAACGCGGTATCAGTTACGGCAAATACTGTTACCGGAACAAGCTCCATAATAACCACAGATATTACCACAACAGGAGCGCAAACTTATGGAGCGGTAACGCTTGGTGGCTCTGGAACTCGGACATTAACAGGAACAACCCTAACGCTTGGAGCTACAACGCTTGGCGGAAATGTTGAATTAACTGGTACACCCGTAACGCTTGGAGCGATTACCGGAGCTACTCATGCGTTAACGATAACGGGAAACGGCTCATTAAACGGCGGCGGAAGTATCGGCGCTTTAACGATTAACAATAATTTCACTCTTGCAAACGCCGCTTTAAGCGCGACATCAGTCAATGTAACCGGAACAAGCAACATAAACGCAGATATTACCACAACAGGAGCGCAAACTTACACAGGAGCGGTAACGCTTGGCGGTACGGGAACTCGGACAATTACTTCACAAAGCGGTAATATTGAATTTAATAGTACATTAACTTCCACGGGCGTAATAAAACTATTAGCGGCAAATATAATTATTAGCGGTAGCACAAGCGCTAATCAGCTTATAGCTAAAGCCCCAAGCGGCATTGTGTCAGTTAATGCGATATCGATAAATTCATCATACGCGGGAAATGAAGGCGAAACCGCGGCGATTTATATTGAAGCTAATACGTTTGTTGTAACAACAACAACGCCTAATTCAATTATTCCGGGTAGAAAGACAGGAGCCCAGTGGGGACAACTTTGTTTGAATTTATCTAGTAATGATATATGGACGAATCCTAATGGCGTTGTAGACGGTGATAAAGACACTGATCCTGATAATCTTCATGCAACAGGCTACCGTTGGCATCAACATCTTCCTCCTGTTGTTGTAGTCGGCAAGATACTCTACAGCTTTACCGAAGATTCAAACGGCGACGGCAAGTTAGACAGGATAAGAGTACAGACCAATAAAGAATTAGACGGGTTTTTTGGTGGTCTCATTGTAAGCGTACAAGGATATGCCGTTGAAAAGATTGAGATGGTTAATAATTCTTTTGATAATGATTCCTTTTATATTTACCTTACAGAGAAATCTGAATTTGACGGCGGTAATCGTCCTGATTGGAAAATTGAGAGTAACACATCGCTTAATTATAAAGGGTCATTGCCTGAATTAGTTGCCAATTTGCCGGCAGGTAAAAATCCCACCATTGACACCATTCCGCCGCGTATAACATATACCCTTACTCTTCCGATGCGTTCGGAAACTTATGCGCAAATGTCTGAACCATTGGCTTCTTTTACTGGGACTTCTGTTTCATTTGGAGTTGGTGCTGTTACTGTAAGCGCTGCACCCTCGACAAATCTTGGGTATCTTTTTAGTCATTCTGCCTCTTATACAGTAAATGTTCTTGCGCAATTACCTAATATTTATAATGACACCGCATCAACTGCCGGTAATGGTTATTTCCAAATGAGTAATGTAGTTGATACCGAGCAAGAACCAAATTGGGCAGAAGTTGATCCTAACTTTCCGCCCAAATATCCTTTAAACTGGGGGTATACAGCATATGCAAAAGTAACTAACAATACCAGTAATGCGCAAGGCGCAAATGGTACTATACCTTTTGCTAATGTTTTTACTCCGCCAAACAAATTACTTACTGTTGATATGATGTCAAAACTTGCCAGTAATCAGGGCGCTTCTGTTACGCCAAGTATTAGCGCCGTAACGCGCCGTGTCACAGATGTGTTGGTTTCATTGTCTTCCAATAATTATTTTGTGTTGCCGACGTTTGCAAAACCGTCTGACGACAACAACAGTATTACTGAATTTGACGGCTCTAAATATATTGAAAAGGAATCTATCGAAAAAAGCGGTATAGAGTTACAGGCGCGTATAAATAACAATTTGACGATAACCCCGCAACTTTTCTGGACAACAGCTGATATTCCGGCTAATATGCGAAATCCAAAAGAAGCAAGCGACGCCAAAAAAACCGGCGGGTTATGGTTGCCCGATGTACTGACAAATCCGTTATATTATTATGTTCCAATGTCGGGTGGAATTAAAACAGCGCTTGTTACTAATGTTTCGCCGTTGTTTAATTATGATATATCCGCTAACGATCTTGCAAACAGCGGAGCAAAATTTGAATTTATTTTCCGTCTGTCAAACACTTCCGATATGTTTGTCGCGCGGCTTGACGCGCCACCGAATACAATTCCTAGTAACTGGTACACACTTGTCCGTCCGTTCGGGTTTAATATTCAAGGTATACGCTATCAGCGCGGCGGCGTTACCATTCTAAACAATGTAATCAACTCGGATAATAAAGAAACCGCTATTATACGTTATGATCTTCCGCGCGCAGGCAAAGTAACAATTCAAATTTACACGCTGGACGGAACATTGGTTAAGTCTATCAGGAGAAATGAAAGCCGCGATTCAGGCGCTCATGTTGACACATGGGACGGTTCCAACAACGGAGGAAGGGCGGTAGCGCGAGGTATGTACTTTGTTCGCGTTGTTGGTCCAGATATTGACGAAATCAGAAAAATAATGGTTGTTAAATAATGCCGGAAAGCGACATTAAAAAATGTGTCCGTTGCGCTTTTACAGCGATTATTGGACGTCCCAGTGTAGGAAAATCCACTCTCCTTAACAAAATGTGCGGCAAAAAAGTAGCTATCGTAAGCTCTGTGCCGCAGACAACACGGAACGCTATCCGTGGAATAGTAAACCGCGAGGAAGGGCAGCTCATTTTTGTTGATACTCCAGGGCGGCACTCAAGCGAAAAGAAAATGAATAAAAAGCTAATGGAAGTTTCCACCCGCGCTTTAACGGAGAGCGAACTTGTTCTGTATGTGTTGGATGCCGTTCGCGCTCCCGGGGTGGAAGAAGAAGAAATCGCCGCGCTTCTTGCCCCATTAGCTGAAAAAACAATAATCGCCGTGAACAAGATGGACTCTAACGGCGCGGACTTTAACCGCGCAAAAGAATTTATCACCGCGCGTATGCCGTCCCTTGCAAGTGAGCGTATTTTTGCCGTTTCCGCCGAAACAGGTTCTGGGATAGACGAGCTTCTTCGCGCCTTATTCGCTCTTGCCCCCGAAGGACAGCCCCTATACGGCGATGAATACTACACGGATCAGGACACGGGTTTTCGCATAGCGGAAATTATCCGAGAACAGGCAATCAACCGTCTGCGCCAAGAGTTGCCTCATTCGCTCTACGTTGATATTGCCGACATGGAATTTAAAGATGAAAAACTTTGGGTAAGGGCGTTTATTATCGTAGAGCGTGAATCGCAAAAAGGAATGGTAGTCGGCAAGGGCGGCGATATGATCAAAGCAATCCGCCTTGCCTCTCTAAAAGAATTTAAAAAAATATTTGACTGGAAGATCGATCTTGATCTGCGTGTAAAGACAGGCAAGGACTGGCGACACAATGATCACACTCTTAGGAAATTAATAGACTAATTCAAAAAATTATTTATCTGTACAAGCAAGTCATCAAAGGTGTCCACACATTTAAGATCGGAACAGTCCTTACGGATTTGTTCCGGTGCACGGAAGAGACAACCGCCATCGGCTTCTCGGATCATCGCAAGGTCGTTAAATGAGTCGCCTGCCGCGAAGATGCGCATGTTTATCGACTTCATCGCTTTTACGGCTTCTTTTTTGCCGTTTTGTTGGCGTAAATGAAAACCTGTAACAGTTCCGTCTTTGTCAACTTCTAGCGAGTTACAAAATAGGGTAGGGTATGACAACTTTGCCATGAGGGGCTTTGCGAATTGTTCAAAGGTGTCAGACAAAATTATAAGTTGGGTTTTTTCGCGCAAGGCGTTGGTAAAATCAATCGCTCCCGGTAAAGGGTTCATGCCTGAAATAACTTTTTGAATATCTGGGAGTTTTAAATTGTTTTTTTTAAGCAGATCTATGCGGAAGTTCATCAATTTGTTGTAATCGGGTTCGTCCCTTGTCGTTCTGCGTAATTCGCCGATGCCTGTCGCTTCGGAAAAAGCAATCCAAATTTCGGGGACAAGGACTCCTTCAAGATCAAGACACACCATGTTCATGTGGGTATAATAGCATAGAGAATAAATTGTTTCCAGAGTTTCAGGAGAAAAAATGACAAGTTTGAAAATCAGCAATCCTTTTAACGCGCCTGTTTATTACGAAGAAACTGTTTCCAGCACTATGGATATTTCGCGTAAATTGGCGCAGGAGAACTGTCCGCACGGCGCGCCGAATGGTACTGTCATTTTGGCGGATTTTCAGGAAGCGGGGCGCGGGCGCAAACAGGATCGCCGTTGGGAAATGGAACGCGGGGAAAATCTGTCTTTTACTATTTTGCTGAAGTTTCCCGGCATAGAGGATATACCGTCCGCTCTTACGTTAAGGGCGGGACTTGCCGTCTGTCTTGCCATAGAAGACTTTGCGCCTAGTTTGCGAGGCTTATGTTTGGTTAAATGGCCTAACGATATACTGATTAAGTCAGCGCGCGGCGAAGGTTATAAAAAAGCGGTTGGAATTCTCTGCGAAGCGGACGGCGGAAACGTTCATCTTGGAATTGGTATAAACGCGGCGCAAAAAGAGTTTCCTTCCCACCTTAAAGAAAAAGCCGTAAGTATCGCTCTTGCCGCGGAAAGAGATATTTCGCAAGATGAGCGTTATACGTTATTGGAAAATATTTTATCGCGCCTATATAGCGAATTGAGCGCGGCAAATAACTGGAAAGCGCGTCTTGAACAAAAACTTTACAAAAAGAACGAACAAGTTTTGTTTATAGAAGGAGTTGCAGGTTCAGGCAAAGAAGTCAAAGGAATCCTTATCGGTATCACGGACATAGGCGAACTTTTGATAACGCCCGAAGGTGAGACAAAACCGCGCTCTTTTATTACCGGGGAATTGAATTTTTTCTAAAATATGATAAAGTAAACAAAAAGAGAGGTACAAATATGTCGTCATTATCGATTCCTGCCGCCAATGGAATGGCGCATGATTTATTGGCGCTTGGCGCTTTAGTAACAAGGCTTGATCCCGGAATTATTCCTTTTGCGGAGGCAAATGAATATCTTTTGCATGTTTCAGGCGGCGAGTACAATGTGGCGACAAATTTGTCTACCTGTTTCGGCATGAAAACCGCTATCGCAAGCGCGATGGTAAATTATCCAATCGGGCGCAGAATTGAGTACGCCGTACAAAAAGCGGGAGTTACCCCATACTACAAACGTTTTGAACATGACGGTGTGCGCGGTCCAAATATGGCTATCGTTTGGAGCGACCGAGGGCAGGGAGTGCGCGCGCCCGTGGTTTTTTACAACCGTTCCAATGAAGCCGCCCAGCAGTTAAAGCCGGGAAGTTTTGATTGGGACGCTATTTTTAAAAAGGGCGTTCGCTGGTTTCATTCAGGCGGAATTTTCAGCGCGCTTTCGCCTACTACAAGCGAATTGGTAATAGAGGCAATGCAGGCTGCAAAAAAAGCAGGAGCGGTTGTGTCATTCGATTTAAATTACCGCGCGAAATTGTGGGCTGTAGCCGCCGCAGAGCAAGGGCTTAGCGCGGCGCAGGCAAGCGAAGGCGCGGCAAAAACATTACGCAAAATCGCGAGCTATGTTGACGTGCTTGTAGGCAACGAGGAAGATTTGCAAAAAGGACTTGGGCTTAAAGGACAGGACGTTGAATCAAAAGGACAGCTTGACCCTTCAGCTTTTTTTGGCATGATGGAAAGCGTAACAAAAGACTTTCCAAATATAAAAGCTGTGGCGACTACGTTACGCGAAGTTCATTCCACTAACCGCCATTCATGGAGCGCGGTATTGTGGCTTGACGGCAAAACTTACCAAGCTCCTGCGGCAGAGCTTGACGTATATGACCGCGTAGGCGGTGGAGACGGTTTTGCGGCGGGTCTGTTCTACGGACTTTTGTCGGGTAAATCGCCTGAAGAATCTTTAAGGCTTGGTTGGGCGCACGGCGCGCTTGTAACTACCACACCCGGGGACACTTCGATGTTCAGCCTTGAACAGGTAGAAGCCTTTGCCAAGGGCGGCTCGGCAAGAATACAGCGGTAAGTTAACCAAAGTACCTTTTTGCGTTTCCAAATGAAATATCGCGCACAATTTGTTCCAGTTTTTGAGAGTCATTAGGGTACTCCCCGTTTTCAACCCAGTTGCCGATTAAGTTGCACATAATGCGGCGAAAGTATTCATGGCGAGGATAAGAGAGGAAACTTCTTGAGTCTGTCAACATTCCAACAAAGGCGGGTAACATTCCCAAATTGGCAAGGACGCACATTTGTTCTTCCATGCCGTCCCTGTTGTCGCAGAACCACCACGCAGAGCCCAACTGCATTTTCCCGATACAGCTTGAGTCCTGAAACCCGCCCATGATTGTAGCGATAGGGTAGTAGTCTTTTGGGTTTAGCGAATAGAGAATTGTTTTTGGAAGACCGTTAGCGTTTTCACCGCCAAGACTCATTAAGTCAAGAAGGGCGCTAAGGTTTTCGCATAACGCTTCGTCATGAACGGCGTCAAAGCCTGTATTTATTCCCAATTTTACTAATTGTCTTGTGTTTACATTGCGAATACAGGAAAGATGTAATTGCATTACAATATTTTTGGCGGCGTAAAGGTTGCTCAAAGAAGCGAGCATCAATGTTTTGTAGGCGTCCGCTTCTTCGATAGACACATTTTTTCCAGCCATGACTTTTTTAAAAGTTTTTTCAACATCTTTAAATGAAGTTTCAACATAAGGCGGATATTCAAGCGCGTGATCGGAAGCCTTGCAACCCATAGAAACAAAAAAATCTAAACGATTATTAAGAGCGGCAAGAACGTCATCGGGAGTTTTAATATTTACCCCGCTTGCGCGAGACAATGATTCAATGTATTCGATAAAATGGAGATCGTTAATATCAAGAGCTTTATCGGGGCGGAAAGTGGGTATTACTTTTGTATTGATTTTTCCAATAGAGGCTGAACCTTCGGTAATAGCGCGATGATGTTCAAGCGAATCTACAGGATCGTCCGTTGTGCCTACTGCGTAAATATTCATTTTTTCAAAAATGCCTTTTACAGAGAGTTGCGGAGTTTGAAGTAGAGCGTTCGCCTTTTCCCAGATTGCAGGAGCGCTTTTTTCAGTAAGAGGTTCGTGAATATCAAAGTAACGCTGTAATTCCAGATGAGTCCAATGGTATAGCGGGTTTCCTATTAAATTTTCCACAGTACGCGCCCACGCAAGATATTTTTCGTAACCTGAAGCGCCGCCTGTAATAAATTCTTCATCAATCCCCATGGCGCGCATCATTCGCCATTTATAATGGTCGCCTGAAAGCCAAGCGTCGGCAAGGTCGCTCATCTTCCTGTTTTCCGCTATCTGAGACGGAATAAGATGACAATGGTAATCAAAGACAGGCTCGTCCTTAGCCGCCCTGTACAAACTGCACGCCGTCTCAGTCTCAAGTAAAAAATTTTCATCCAAAAAACCCTTTGCCATAATCTTCTCCTGTTTAATACTTGATATATTATCATAATATGTATAAATTTAAATATGCCTGCGCGTGTTTCATTAAAAACTTCTATATTTATGTTTCTTGGCAGTCTTGCCCTCGCCGTGGGGCTGATTTTTCTGCTTGATTTCTTGTTTTCTGGTCCAAAACTAGGTACGCATTATGATTTTCTTTTAAAATACAAAAAACCCGTTGTCTCCAACGAAATTTTAATCATCGAAACCGATGAATTCATAGAAGGTGGCGACTTTTTTACTGTCTTGGTAACTTTAACAGAGATGGAAGCCGCCAATTTAGTCTTGGCGGGCAGACTTTCTCCTTCCGCAACACCAATAACATTGACGGAAGCCGATATTCGCAGATCTTTTGTCGATGAATACGAAAAAATAGACTCTAATATTCGCAACCTGTTTGAAGGTATTCGCATGGGTTTTGTTACGCCGCAGAAAGCCCCGCTTTTTGTAGAGCAGGTAGTAGAATCTGCACAGCAGGGTAAAGAGCGGCTTATTAGAATTTTAATTGATAGGGACGAGGATTTAGTTCGATCCGTCGCCGTCTTTGGCAATTATCTTGATGCGTACTCAAAGCCTCAGTTGGATAAAGACGGAAAATTAAGACGGGTAAAACCTGTCGAGATTGACGGGTCTGCCGAGTATCCCTTGTATGTCAACTTAAAAAACCGTTACGCGGTTTCACATATAGAAACAACGGATAAAAAATTTATTTTATGGCTGCGCGGACATGACGGAAAAGATTTAGATATAACGCTGGATAACGACGGCAATATTATTACTCCGTGGAACTGTAATTTTCGCCGCGTTAATATAGAACTTTTTCGCAAATATGAAACAGCGGATAACGTTATGCTAGACCTTCTAGCGCAGGCAAATGAATTAAAAGTTTTCGCTGATATTTTACCCGAATCAATTCCGCTGTTCCTTGGCGAATACGCTAAAACTCTTCTTGAAGATTTAATAAAAACACCTAACAAAGAAAACCGCGCCGCATGGTTAACCGCTCGTACAAATTATTTTAAGAGCTTGAACGATTTTTTTGATAACTTTAATGAAACAAGTTTTATTGGCAGGTATGAAGATTTAATCGCTGATACAGATTCATCAAGAAAAGCGGAACTTGACAAATTAATTGATACAAAAAATAAATTAATGAACTTGTTTGCATTGATGCGTGGAACATACGGGGAATTATCCGTAAGCCAATCAAAATTAAAACAAGAGCTTGGTTTGTCCCTTTGCATAATGGGTAATGAGCCAAACGCTAAATATTCCGCTATGCTTGCAAATGCGTTGATTACAGGCAGCCATATAAAGCCTGTTCTTCCACGTTATGTGATACTTTTGTCAATTGCCGTTGTTTTTATCATTTTAGTAATTATTTTTATGATGCGTCCTATCGCTCTTTTAATTGTCGGATTGTTTTTAAGCATAGTGTCCACAGGTTTATATAGCGGAGTTTTTATTATTTATTCTTACTGGATGGATCCGTTAATAGTTTTTTGTTCGTCTTTTGCCGCCGTTCTTTTTATGTTTTTTTGTAAATATGCCTATCTTAATTACAGGGCGCGGGCTTTTCGCTCTGCATATAGGACTGCTGTTTCAAAAGATGTTTTACAAAAACTTATTTTTTTAGGAAGACCTGGACTTTCTGAAGTTAATGTTTCTTATGCGGCGGTTATCGCAATTAAAGATCCCAATCTTTTTGAAAAAGAGGAAGTAGAGACGACAAAAGAAACGGCAAAATTAAAAAGAATATTTTACGCAACGGCTAGAAGAGTCCTTTTTAACGCGGGAGCCGTTATCGCGGGCTTTGAGGGCGATACAATACTCGCCTGTTACGGCTCTCCGCTTGATCTTCAGCCAAAGTTAGCCGCTTACAAGTGGACGGAAGACGGAAAGGCAATCGCCAAATCGTATCACCCTGCGGATAAAGCCTGCGCTCTTGTAAGACAATTATTAAGGGACAAAAAAATTACTTGGCAGTTTGGCGTAGACTCAGGCGACTGTACTTTTTCATGGTCGCCTGAAAGCGGATTTACAGTAAGCGGAAGTCCGGCTGTACACGCAAGAAATCTGGTTTTAAAAACAGCGCGGTACAAAGCCCGCGCTCTTATTTCTAATGTAGTTCGTGAAAAAATCGGTCTTAATAAAAATCAAACCGTAGCTTATTATGCGGGGAATGATTCTTTTTTTGAGTTAAAGACTTAAAGTTTATTCTTTGGTCTTGTAACTTCTTTTGTAATAGAATTGTCCTGACCTATCCACATTCTCGCGTTGGTTTCGATATTGGTAAGTTCTGCGGTAACAAAATATGTCCTAACGCTGCGGTTTCCATCTCTGTCTACTATCGTTCTTACAGAGCCTGTCATCATAAAATCAGCGCCTATTTCTTTGCCAAGAGCCGCAGCTGTAGCTTCGCTTGCGTTCCCTTGCTGCTCCTGTTTTTCCGCGCGAAGATCGGCTCTTGTATCTCCGCCTGCGACAAAGTCAAGTTTGCCGCTGTTAAAAATTACGTTTTCCATAATGGAAGTAATAATTTCCGTGTCGATATGCTCGTCGCTGGCATTTTTAAATTTGCCTACGATAACAACCGGTTTTTTGTTTCCTCTTGCCTTGATTTCCTGATTGACTCTTGCGCTGGAAAGGCAGTCATTAACCAAAGTTTCACAAACAATTTTTACATCGACGGCGTTCCAATAGCCGCTTAACTCTTTTTGTGTTCCCGACTCCACGCGTTTTACTTTTGTTGTTTCGCACGCGGACAATAAAAGAACAACACTCAATACGACAGCAATTTTTTTCATATTTATCTCTCCTATCTTAATTTAACGGACTGTATTAAATTTAATCCGTCGATTTTTACAGTTACATCTGTAAAATTTTCATTGTAAATTACTTTATTACCATTACAATACTTTATTATAACAGAATATGTTCCAGGGTCAAGATTGATGCCGCCGATATATGCCTTGTCCGGCAGATAGCGGGACATTCTTATATCGGCTTGTTCCGAAGCGTCCATTGCCGCCCTTGCGCCTGCGGCTATTGCTAATCCAGCTAAAGCGTCGTCCTTTCTTACCGCTTCCATAGCCGCTATATCGGCAACTACATATTTTATAATGGTGCGTATATATGTCTTTAATAAAATATTGGAATAATGGGCTTTAAAAGTTTCTTCGATAACGGAACCCATATCTTCAAGTAATTCAAGATCGAATTTTTTATCGCCGTCTACTTCTACCTCTATTCTGTTTATTATACTTGGTCTTTTTACCATTACCGGAAGTTTAAACGCGGCAATTTGTAATATAGGGTGTTGAAACGGAAGGTAATGAATGATAAGTTTTTGCTCTTTTATCGGAGACAATCCAGTAAAACTTATTATGTTAAGCCTTGCCATTCCGTCTGGAATATCGCGCGCTTGCTCTACCGCGTTGGGAACCGCGCCGTTGTAAATATTTCTGTTAGTTGAATAAGCCCTGTAAATTTGGTCAAATTCAATGCGTGATGAGTCCTCGTTTCCGTCAGCCTGATAAAAAAGAGCGCCCAGGTAACGGGCAAGCGCGGAATTGGAAAAATTTACAGACTTTACTTCGGGAAGACTGCCTACCCCTGTTTCTTTTTTTACCGTGTCGTTTAAACTGGCTCCTGTTTTTGGATCTCTATATTCGTATTTTCGCGCAAGCATTTCCAGTTTTCCGCTTGAATTGCTTAATTTTCTTATTTCCACTAATGCGCCTTCTATGTCGTTTCTGCTGTAATAATTCAGCGCGTTAAAAACATTTAAATAGATATTTTCAAAATCCTCGCCGGGATATTCTTTTATATTGTCGTTGGTAATGTAGGATAAAAAACCTTCGGATATACTTTTTGTGTACGCTTCTTCGATTAATCGTTCCGCGTTTTGTAAATCAGCTGAAGAAGCGGAGTAGTTACCCGCGTAATGCTCAAGCAAGCCTTTATCCAAAAAGAGCATAATAGCGTTTTTTTGCGAGTAGAGAACTTTCTTGCTATCCTGTTTTTTTACAATTGTATCGACTGCTGTTGAATAATTAGATTGGTCAACAGAATGGTCAATTTCTTTGTACGCGCCGGAGCTTGTCGCGCAGGATAATACAGTAAAAGCCAATAAAAAGATTTTAGCGGTTTGTAATGCTGTTTTTATTTTTTTTGCGCTAAATTCAGTCATTTTTAATTTATTAACGGTTATTAATGTTTTGTCAATATGCGGTATTTATGACGTAAATGGTAAAATTGTCATTATTTATTTATAAAAATTGTTTGACAAATATTATAATAAGTTTTATAGTTCATTAATGATATTTCTTCATATATTAAGGAATATTTTTACTCTACCTTATATTTTGTTTTATACAAAACATAATAATACCAAAAACAGCTTTTGTTTGTTTATCTGCTTTCTGTTTACGGTCGGCAGTCTTTCAGCTTTATCCGGCGAGTTTGCCGGTTTGGGTGTTGAAGGCAACGCTAATACCCGCGAAGGCGCGGCTTTTGGCGGAAGTTTGTCTGGCGGCGTGGATTTGGATAATCAATTTAGTCTTGGGCTTAGAATTGCTTTAAGTTCAAATATGGATACAGTAACAACAATGGAACCTGCGGTTTTCTTTCGATATTATGTTCCATTAAAAATCAGCGGGCTTTTTACACAGGCGGAGTTGGGTATGTCGTTCTTTTTTGAAGACGGCGAGAGTTATCCAGCGTTTTTGGGAGGTCTGGCTTTTGGTTGGCGTTACAATGTGAATAAGAATTGGTATATAGAACCTTCGGTCAGGATGGGGTATCCTTTTCTATGGGGATTGGGTTTTTTGGCTGGATTTAGTTTTGATATAGCCGCGTTGCGGCAGTAATAATTTTATTTGTTTGGGAGAAGATGATGAAAAAGTGTACTGTTATAACGCTTGTAATAATGGCGCTGTTGACAGCTTGCAGTAATCCCTTTGTTAATGATATTCTGCCGGATAAAAATGATATAAATAGCCCAATCATTAACAATCCCAACAATCAATCTGCTTCTCCTATCACAATCAGTATTGTGATGTCTGGTAATGTTGGAACCGACAATGTTAATGCGACACCCACATCAGGTAATGTCGGAGATGAAATAACGATCAATTATACCGTTGCCAATGACAAACTTCACAATCGGCTTGTTTTCTCCGGCACAAGAATGGCTATCGCTACGGTGGACAGTTACGGCAGTGGTACAAAAAAATATACAATAGCAAATGAAGACGCAACTGAAAGCACTATCACTATTAATGCGGTATTTGCACACTCGGATAAGATACTTAATACCATAGCATTTGCAGATAACGGTAATGTAACCAAAGAATACGGCGATCCTCCGTTCACTAAAGCAATTACAAATACAGGATCAGGCACAGGAGCGATAACATATTCCTCAAGCGATACAAATGTAGCGACAGTGAACAACAGTGGAGAAGTAACCATACTTTATATTGGAACAACAGAAATCACCGCGACAAAGGCGGCTGACGCGACTTATGAACAAGCCATAGCCATGTACACCCTGAATGTCATACCAAAGACCGTGGATATATCCAGATCTACGATCATTGATTTTGAGGCTGACGTGATAGGACAAACGTATGACTCCACCAAGGCAGGTTCAGCGCCAACTGTAAAAGTAGCTGCCGACCCGCTCCATTCAGGGCAAAAATCTCTGCAAATTACCAGCACTACCTATAATCAGGCTGCTATCGTTCCGGTTAATCTGCCCACTGAACTGCAAAACTACAAATCTTTCTCATTCAGATTTAACCTGTTAAGCAGCGCCAATTTAACCGATCAATCAATAATGGTTTACGTCGCGAAGAATCCTTCGGCTTTCCTGCAATACGGTTTTGGAAACCCGGCGGACAGCTCATACCCTCAATTTGCGGACAAACTGCTGGGAAGCACGCCGGCAGAAACTATCGGCGACAACCATAGAAACAAATGGACTTCTTACACGCTAACCATCAGCAATCCGGGCGCGGCAATCAGGGATTTAAAAGGTGATATTTATATCGCTATTGGGATTAACATTCAAAATGGCGCGGATTATTTGTTAGACGATCTTACCTTCCTGATGAAAGACGATTTTAATCCGCCACCAATTATAATACTGCCGCCGCCTAATCCGCCTGCAATCGGAGCCGTGTCATCAGGAAATTACCGCAATATGTTTAAAGAGTGGGGAAAAACAGATGCGGAAGTAACCGCAAAGGTAAACACCACATGGAATAAATTGTTTTATGGTTCCGCTACTGAGAAAGTCTATTATGAAGTGGCTTCTGACATGGCATACATTCTGGATTCGGGTAACAACGATGTGCGTTCCGAAGGAATGTCATACGGCATGATGATGTGTGTGCAACTGGACAAAAAAACTGAGTTCGACCGCCTTTGGAAATGGGCAAAAACAAATATGTATAACACAACAAATGGCGGAAAAAATGGACGTGGTTATTTTGCATGGCAATGCGGTACAGACGGCAGTAAAAAAGATGTTAACCCCGCCCCTGACGGCGAATTTTATTTTGTAACCGCGCTGTTGTTCGCGTCCGCTCGCTGGGGAGACGGAACAGGCGATTTTAATTACGGGAAATGGGCAAGACAGGTTCTCTATGATATGTTGCATCGTACAGCGCCGCCTGATCCTTATGGTGAACCGCCATTGTTTAACAAAACAAACTATATGACCTACTTTACCCCCTATGGCGGAGATCTGTTTACAGATCCTTCTTATCATTTACCTGCGTTTTATGAAGTTTGGGCGTTAGAATTGGAAAATGACTGGAATCATAATCAACTATACGATACTACTAATACATGGAAAACTTTGGCAGAATTAAAAACTGACATTGATTTTTATAAACAGGCGGTGAGTACAAGCCGGACTTTCTTCCCAACAGCAACAAACGCAACAACAGGACTTGGACCCGATTATGCCAATTTTAACGGAACGCCCAGAAGCGGGGAGCATGGTGATTTCCGATATGACGCATGGCGGATTGCAATGAATATTGGTATGGACTACGCATGGTGGGCGGCAGATTTATGGCAAAAGACGTTTGCCGACAGGATTCAGGCGTTCTTTGCCGGCAAAGGAGTCAGTTCCTATGGAAGCCTGTGGACATTAAGCGGGACGCTACTTAGCGCAAATAACGCGGGAGATCATTCGCCGGGGCTGGTTGCCTGTAATGCGGTCGCGTCCCTTGCGGCGACAAATGAGAACGCATGGAAATTTATAGAAAATTTCTGGGATATGCCAATGACATCAGGGCAATACCGTTACTATGACGGATGTTTGTATATGCTTGGTTTGTTACATGTAAGCGGCAACTTTAAGGCGTATCTCTCTGCCAATACTACGCCAATTCCAAGTTCAAGTATTAGCCCGACAACCGCAACATTCGATAAAAAGACCAGTCTGCAAGCAGACATTGCCGTAACCATGACGCTTAACGGCAATACTTTGACAAACATCAAAAACGGCGCAACAACACTTACAAGCGGTACTAATTATACTGTAAACGACAATGCGGTAACTATTAAGAAAGAATACTTGGCAACACAAGCTGTTGGCACAACAACGCTAACATTCATATTCAGCGCCGGGTCAACCCAAAACCTTGTTATCACGGTTGTTGATACGTCCAATTCAAGTATTAATCCGACAACTGCGACATTCGATAAAAGATCTGACTTGCAAGCAGATATTAATGTAACCATGTCGCTTAATGGGAATACATTTACAGACATCAGTAATGGTGGAGCAACACTTACAAGCGGTACTAATTATACAGTAAGCAATAATACGGTAACAATTAAGAAAGAATATTTGGCAACACAAGCTGTTGGCACAACAACGCTTGTCTTTACATTCAGCGCGGGAACAGCCCAAAACCTTGTTATAACGGTAAAGGAAAGTCCTGCTGGTGGAGGAACTGGGACGAGTTATGACTTTGCAGTTGATACCATACCTACAGGATACCCGACAATTAGCGGCGCAACAGGCACTGTGGAAATAATTGGACAAGTTCTAAAAGTTGTAAAAACCGCTACTAATTATGGAACCATGAAGTTTACATTACCTTTCAATTTGGGAACAAAAAATCTTTCCAATTATTCCAGTATTAAAATAAATATACGGGGAGTGGGTACTCCTGCAGGAGGAGATACCACTGATTACAATAATAAATCGCTGACGGTAGAAATTGGTAATACTGGTACTGCGCTTGGAACCGTAAGCAACTCTGGTTTGAACGAATCTTTTAAAGATGTACCAGTGAATATTACTTTAGGTACAGCATCTAATTATTCTGGAGAATTAGAGCTAACATTTGTAATCGGTACTACTACTAAGGGGTATACTTGTGAAATAACAAGCATAGAATTAGTACCCTAACCAATAATACCCCTGCAGAGGCAAGCCGCGGGGTATCTCATTTTTTTAAATTATTTGATATACTCTAGTTGTGAATATTATATTATTTGAAGAGCATGAATTGGGTCATAGTCTTCCCAGAAGGGACGAGCGGACAATTCATCTCTTGAAGGTTTTACATAAAAAAGCAGGCGATGAATTTGAAGCCGGTATACTCGGCGGGCTGAAAGGGACTGGCAGAATCGAAAAAGTCAATTTTGACGGTTCTGTTTTTGTTACAGTCCAAGCCTCAGAGCCGCCGCCTGAGCGTCTGCGGTTAAGAATGGCTGTCTCCTTTGTGCGCCCGATACAACTTCGCCGTATTTTCAGGGATCTTTCCTGTATAGGAGTGTCCGCGATTGATCTTGTAGGCTCCGATATGGGAGAAAAAAGTTACCGCGATACAAAATTATTAATAGACGGCGGTGCGCACGCCGCGCTTGTGGAAGGAGCGGCGCAGGCGCGCGATACCATAATACCGACGATCAATGTATTTGACAGTCTTGATTCATGGCTGAATGAGAGTCCTTGGAAGAAGACCGATAATTTACGTATCCCTATGTTAATTGCGGCTGATAATGTGCGGGCGGAAGGCTCTTTCTTTAACCTTTCCGTAACAAGCAGACCGATGGTAGTCGCCATAGGTCCGGAAAGAGGCTGGTCAGACAGGGAGCGCGACTTGTTTGAAAGCGCCGGATTTTTACGGCTATCCATGGGAGCGCGCGCCCTTCGTACAGAAACAGCTTGCACGGCAGCGGCGGCGCTTGCAATGGAAAAAATAGAGGAGAGTAGTTTATGAATCAGGACAAAGTAAAACAAAAACTACTGGCAATCGAAGACGCGCCGCTAGAGTTCTCTCTTATTTATTCTGGAAAGAAAAGCAAAAAAGTAAACGGACTTTACAAACCCGCCACAAGAGAAATTATAATTCATAACCGTAATTTCCAGCCAGACGAAGCAGGGCAGAATTTACTGCTTTATACGGCAATACATGAATACGCTCATCATCTGCACGCCTGCTCGCGGGGAGGCACACTTTCGCCCAGAGCGCATAACAGCGAGTTTTGGGCGATTTTTCACGCATTGCTTGAAAAGGCGGAAAAGAAAAAAATCTACAGCGATGTTTTTTCCGTATCGCCTGAATTATTAAAATTGACGGATGTTATCCGCGACAAATTCTTAAAAAACAACGGAGAGCTTGTAAAAGAAATGGGAAAACACCTGCTAAAAGCCCATGATCTTTGCACGGGAATAGGCGTGCGCTTCGAGGACTATGTTGACAGAATGTTACGCATTCCAAGAACAGCCGCAAACATGGCGATAAAAATGTTCGAGTACGATCTTGCCCCCGAAGTCGGAGCCGATAATATGCGCTTCCTTGCTGGTATTCGCGACGGCGATGAGCGAAAAGCCGCCGAGAGCGCGCTTATTAAAGGCAAGAGTCCCGACAGTGTTAAGGTTCAGGTGCGTAACAAAAACAAAGAAGAAGACCCCGTTGTTTTGCTGGAAAAAGAAAAAACAAGACTTGAGAGGACAATTGCCACTCTCAGCAAACGTCTTGATGAAGTGAAAAAGGAATTAAAAGAAAAAAAATGAGAAAAGTGTACATTGATTACAACGCGACAACTCCGTTAAGAAAGGAAGTAAAAGCCGCGATTACGGAAGACTTGGAAATATTCGGGAACGCTTCCAGTATGCATGCGTCTGGAAGATTGGCTCATGCAAGGGTAGAGCAGGCAAGAACCGCCGTAAAAAACCTTATCGGCGCAAAGGACGGAACAATAGTTTTTACGTCGGGTGGGTCGGAGTCCAATAATACTGTCTTTCAGACAATGCGGCATTTAATCGATACTTCCGCCTCAAAAAACCGCGATGAATTTATTACAACCGCTATTGAGCACCCTTGCGTAATGAATTCAGCTGCTTTTTTAAAAAATTCAGGGTATAAAGTTACAATTCTGCCTGTTGATGAATACGGAAAACTTAAAATAAATGAGCTTGAAAAAACGCTTAACGATAAAACTTTATTTGTATCTGTAATGACAGCTAACAATGAAATTGGCACTATACAGGATATTAAAAAAATTACCGCCCTTGTAAAAAAAGCGGGCGCATATATGCATGTAGACGCTGTGCAGGCGGTTGGAAAAATACCCATAAACGTGGAAGAACTTGGAGTAGATTATCTTACAATGTCGGCGCATAAAATTTATGGTCCAAAAGGAATAGGCGCATTATATGTAAGGAAGGGCGCTCCTCTGTTTCCGCTTGTACACGGCGGTCATCAGGAAGACGGTTTAAGGGCGGGAACTTACAACAACATTGGAATCCTCGGTTTTGGAAAAGCGGCGGAACTTGCCGCAGGCGAAGTTGATGAATACGGTAAAAAGCTCTCCGTACTGCGCGATAAATTGCGTCGGGAACTTACGGAAAAAATCCCGAATATAAAAATAAACGGTCACCCTACGGACGTGCTTCCAAATACGCTGAATGTTTCTTTTCCCGGCGCGGAGGGGGAGTCTATACTGCTTTCCATGGATATGCAGGGAATTGAGGCTTCTACAGGCTCAGCCTGCGCTTCCGGGAGTCTTGAGCCGTCTCATGTGCTTCTTGCTACGGGCGTTGGTCCTGAATTGGCGCACGGTTCTATCCGTTTTAGCCTTGGGTGGGGTATTACAGAAGACGATATTGATTATATAATAGAAGTACTTCCGCCGATTATCGCGCGGCTTAGGGCAATGTCAACATTGGCGGAAACTTAAAAAAGAAGGGGAAATATGTCGGACTGGTTATACTCGGATACAGTTAAAGAACATTTTACAAATCCGCGTAATGTGCTCTTGGAAGACGAGGCTGTTTTCGCGCCAGACGCGAAAGGGCAGACCGGAAACATAAAATGCGGCGATCAAATGCTTATGCTCTTAAAAATTAAAGACGACGTTATTACGGACGTGCGCTGGAAAACTTACGGTTGCGCAAGCGCCATCGCTTCTACCAGTATGCTCTCCGAGACAATAAAGGGAATGAAACTGGAAGACGCTTATAAGATTCGTCCCGAAGACCTTGTAGTCAAACTAGGAGGGCTTCCAAGTTTTAAGATACACTGTTCCGTGTTAGGTGATAAAGCCCTTCGCGCCGCAATAGACGATTATCTTGCAAAGACCGGACGTCCCGGACTTTTTGTAGAGGAAACTGTTGTTATTTGTCATTGCGTAGGCATTACGGATAAGGATATAGAAGAAGCTTTTCATAATGGAGCGAGAAACTGGGAACAGCTTCAACAGGCGACAAAAATAGGAACAGTCTGCGGAAGTTGCAAAGAAAAAGCCGTGGATCTTCTCCACGGCTTTGAACACATTTACGGTAATTAGGCTATTTGTTGCCGCCGCCGCTTGCGCTTGCGCTACCGCCGCCTTCGGTTAAATCAGCCGCATTTAACGATAATGCGGAGCCGTCTTCGCGCTGAGTTAAGAGACGACCCTGCTGTACAATTACAGTGCTTTCAGGATGTACCCTAACGGTTGATTTTGCCTGTAATTCAAGGTTTGTGTTAAAGCGTCCTATGTAATACTGATTTTTTGCAAGATCAACTATTATCGCGTAAAGATCATTTCCGTTTACCCATAACAGGCTTCCCGATTTAATATCGTCATTGCCCTGTCTTGCCATTTCAAGACCGACAGGATTTATTTCGATAAGGCGTACCGCGCCCTGACCTTTGTTTTCACCGGCAATGGCAAGAATTCGTCCGCCGATAATCGCAACCGTTCTTACATGGACTGAATCAAGAGGAGATCTTTTTGTTTCTTTTCCGTCGGCAATGCTTAGGCGGACAATGCGACCCATCGTTGTCGGAGTTGTTCTTTCTATTGTTACGCCATAAACGCCGCTTGTATCCTGCGCAATGGCATTCTGCTGATCTTTTGCGATTTCCTGTCTCTGTTGCTGGGCTTCATCTGATTTCTTCTCGGCAAAATCTTCAAGCTTTTGGGCTTCTTCTTTTTTCTGATCAACCGCCTCTTGTTTTTTATCTAAATCTTCATTAGCTTTTTTTGCGTCATCTGCAGTGATTTTCCCTTGCTGTTGATCTTCCTGTACTTTTTGCCTGTCTTGCGCTATTTGTTTTTCTTCTTGTTTTATTTCTTCGCGTTGGGTCTTAGCTTGCTGTTCCGCTTTCTGAGCTTCGCGTTCCTGCAGATTAACCATATCGCGGCGCTGAGGAATACCCTGATCGTCTTCCTTTCTCATTTCTTCTATGACTTTTTTGTCGGTGATGGTGCTGGTATCAATAGAGCTTAAACCGCCGATTCCCAAAGGAATAACCATTAAAGTCCTTCCGGGCCATTCGTCATAACGGAGAGAAAGCCCCGCTTTTTCTTTAGTAAGATTGTTAATAACTTGAGTTTTATATCGACTTGTAAAATAATCCCAATTACCTCTGTATACGGCGTTGTAAATGGTAATATATTCAGCTAACAACGCGGCGTCTTTTTCCGAATAATTGTACGCTGTTTGCAGGTAACCCTGAATAATAACGCGCAGGTTTCTTACATGATCTACGCCTGTATCGACCCCAAGACCCATAATATCAGAGTCGATTTTGTTCCCTTCTGCGCCTGATACGCAGTGAATTACAAAATACCTGTTGTTTGTTCCGGCTTCAAAAATGTACGAGTATGTCTTTTTTTGTTCGACAGTCAAACCGGCTAATTTTGCCGCATTACCTTTTTCGCTGTCGGAAATTTGCTGTCCCAAACCCACGCCAATCTGCCGTATTTGCTCTCTTGTGTCCAAAATAGCATGCGGACCTTCATAATTAATAAATACAACAGGCGGAAGGTTTTGCAACTCGTCTTTGTTAACCTGAGAATAACCCATAACCGCAGTTACGGCAAAAATGATTGCGGCAATTAAAAATTTACTTTTTTGCATTTTCATAATATGGTCGCTCCTGATACTTAATTATAGTATATATTCTTGAATTTAGGAATAGTATAAGAAGAATCATGTTGACGGAAAAAGCTGATATTGTGTCATTTGACAGGTATGCCCATTATTGCTATATTTTATAGATAATAATGAATATACTGGAATATACGCCTAAAAACTACACAAAAGATAACATAAGAGCTATTGACGCTAAATTTGAAGCCCAAAAAATCGCCTTTGCCCCCCTTACTTTTCAAGCGGTAAGGGCTCTTTTGGAATTGGGGCTTTTAAAGGCTGTTTCCGATTCCGGCGAAAAAGGGATTACCATTGAGAAGACGGCGGAAAAAGCCGAAATTTCCCTCTATGGCGTGAAAGTCCTTTTTGAGATTGCTTTAGGTATGAACCTTATAAAGATGCTTTCGGAAGGCGGCGAGGCTCGTTTTGTTCTGGGAAAGACAGGCTGGTTTTTGCTGGAAGATGAAATGACTAAGGTGAATTTTAACTTTAGCAACGATGTATGTTATAAAGGTGCTTTTGAACTTAAACGGTCAATAGAGGAAGGAAAGCCTCTGGGACTTGAGGTTTTTGGGCATGAAGGAAAAACCATTTATGAGGTTCTTTCGACTTTGCCTGAAAAAGTAAAGGAAAGCTGGTTTGCCTTTGATCATTTTTATTCCGATATAGTTTTTGAAGAAGCTATCCCCATTGTTTTCTCCCACAAACCAAAAAAAATTATTGATATAGGCGGAAATACCGCTAAATGGGCTATTTGCTGTTGCCGCCATGATCCCAATGTAGAGGTAACCATTGTAGACCTTCCCGGACAGACTCATGTAGCGGAACAAAAAATAGCGCAAGCCGGTTTTTCAGACAGAATAAAAACTCTTGCCTGTAATGTTCTGGATAATAAATCTATTATTCCTTCCGGCGCAGATGTAATTTGGATGAGCCAATTTCTTGATTGTTTTTCGCTTGATGAAATTACAATGATTATGGAAAAAGCGCATAACGCGGCGGGAACTAATACAAATGTTTATATTCTTGAGCCATTTTGGGATAAACAGCGTTTTGAAGCCGCATCTTTTTCGCTTCAAGCCACGTCGCTTTATTTTACTTGTATGGCAAACGGGAACAGTAAAATGTACCGCTATGGTGAATTTGCGCAGGCAATTGAAAAAGCGGGCTTTGACATTGTTGACGCTCGGCATAATCTTGGTTCTAATGATTACTCGCTTCTGTGTTGCCGGAGCAAGTCGTGAACGCCCCTTACATTTCCCGTCTTTGCGCGTGGGCTCCAGGAATAGAGAACCCAAGTGAATGGGAGCAATGGGCGCAGGGCAAAAGGGACATATCTTCCGATACGCAATCGCCTGCAATCGCCTTTACCGATTCACTGTTCCGCAGACGATTAAGTCAAATTTCAAAAATGACAGTGCAGGTTGTTCATGATTTATTGCCTGTGGGAGAAAATACAAAAATGTTTTTTGTCTCATTTAGGGGAGAACTTTCACGGCAGTATCAAATTAACAAGATGTTGATAGAAGAAAAGTCCCTAATGCCTGCGGCGTTTTCGCTTTCAGTTTTTAACGCTCCTGCGGCGCTGGCTTCAATTGCGTTGGGGCTAAAAGGGGGATACTCGGCGCTATATCCGGGAAATAATTCTTTTGCCGCAGGTCTTTCTGCCGCGTCAGCGTCTTTTGTTTCCGAAAAACAAGAAGAACTTATTTTTGTTTATGCCGATGAACAAGCGCCGCCTGAATACGGACGCTATGTTAATGAATGTTCTCCCGCAATAGCCTTCGCGTTTCTTTTAACACGAGAACCTCAATCTTTCTCTATTCCGCTTTCGTCAGTTAAGGAAGGAGAGGATTACCTTTCGGGTCGCCCGCTTGATTTTCTCAGGCGGCTCCTTCTTTGCGGGAAAATACATGTTACCTCCTGAATTGCCTCCAATATCAAATAAACTACTCTATGCGTATCGTGTATTGGCAAAGTGGTTTTCGTTTTTTGTTTTTGGATTAGGTACGCTGGTTCTGGTAATAATATTTTTTCCCATTATGTGTCTTTTGTTTCATCCCAAAGAACGTTTTAAAAAATATGGAAGGCGTTTTGTATCAGCTTCCATGAGATTTTTTATTTCAATTATGCATTTCATTGGAATTGTAGATCTTAAAACCGATAATACTGAAAACTATCGGCATCTTTCGTCAAAGATAGTAGTTGCAAATCATCCGTCCCTTCTTGACGTAGTTATGCTTCTTTCTCTTATTCCAAATGCCGACTGTATTGTAAACACGGATTTAAATCGCAATTTTATTGTAAGAGGAGTAGTACGCTGTCTCTATATACTTAATTCCCTTGATCTTGAAAGCATTTTTCAAGCTTGTACGGAATCTTTAAAACAGGGAAACTGTTTAATTATTTTCCCGGAAGGAACAAGAACCCCACGCTATGGAAAAAATATTATCAAAAGAGGAGCCGCCCGTGTTGCTCTTGTTTCTGGTTGTAATATTGTTCCATTGCATATAGGCGGTACGGACAAATATGGTCTTGGGAAAAAAGATCCTTGGACAGGATTTAATCCCAGCGAGCGTTATATCTATGATATAAGCATGGGATCTGAAATTAATCCCGAAAAATACAGAGATCTTCCCGCGCCAAGAGCGGTAAGGGCTATGACCAGAGAAATGGTCGCTTTTTTGTTTCCTGAAAAAAAGGTGTAGGCAAAAAATGCTGAGAAAAAATACAATGAATAATAAATTTGCGCCTTTTATTGCGCCGCTTCTGTTGCTTTTTCTATCCTCATGTATGAGTATAAATCACAGCAGGGCGGAGCTTAATATTCCTCGCTCCACAGTTTACTTTAGTTTTGATGACGGACCTAACGCCCAAGACGATACAACCATTCGGTTGCTTGATGTGCTAAAAAAATATCAAATTAAAGCAGTTTTTTGTTTGTTAGGTGTAAATGCAGAGCGTGCTCCAGAGCTGGTTAAACGCATATATGATGAAGGACATTGTATTGTCAATCACGGATACTCTGACAAATGGGCAAGCCGAATGAAGCTGGAGGAATTTAGAGATAACCTTATTCGCGGTGGAGCGGCAATTTCATCGGCTTTGGGACGCAATATGTATCCCAAGTTGTACCGTCCTCAGGGAGGGTTTTATAATTCAGCGCAGGAAAAGATAATTCGCGATGAAGGTTATATATTAGTTCCAAGTAATATTAGAGCGTATGACGCTGTTATTGACGGAACAAAAAAGAGTAAAGTTGTAAGGGAAATTATCAAAAAAACTGATAAACAGGGCGGCGGAATTATTTTACTCCACGACGCAAGGGATTCTTATGTTCAGGCGGAAGCGCAACTTGCCAAAGATCCACAAGGCGTTTTTAACCGTTCATGGATTCCCGATACTGTAGAAGAAATAATAACTATCCTTTTGGAGAAGGGATTTATCTTAAATAGTCCTGATATTTTAACAGTTATCGGTAATTGACAAAAACCGCTATTTAGGCAATATTTTCATATAACCGTATTATTGTTGAAATGGGGTTTTTTTTGAACAAGACAGCTATTTATGAAAAAATAAAAGAATTAATGGTCTGCGAATTTAAGCTTGACGCTGATTCAATCACTCCTGAGAAACACTTGAGTAATGATCTCCAGTTGGATTCATTGGATATAGTTGATCTTATACTCAGATTAAGCGACTATATAGGGAAAAAAATTGAACCTGCCATTTTCAATGACGCCCGCACAGTGCAAGATTTAGTTGATTCTATTACTCCGTTTTGGAAATCAGATTTATAACCTCATTGGCGGCAAGTTGCCGATAGGCAGGTTCCGCTCCGTCCGTAAACTTAACTTCAAAAAATTCTTCGTCATAAAATGAAAGTTTTGAACCTGTATTGGGACTGCACTCAAGGTACATAATCTCGCTTAGGCTCAGTCCCTTGCTGGCGCAAATCTGCTGTGCAAGAGTTTTTCCGGCGGCGGTAATCGAAGTTCCCGGATTATCCTGATAAAGCTCCGTAACAATAACAATGGTTTTTTCTTTTTTAATAATTTTAAGACCGCAACGGGAAGGCATATCCCATTGTCCCTTAAAATCGAAAACTTCATCGTAGTATTTTTCGGGTACTCGCATTTTTTCTAACCGCTTACCCCAATGTTCCGTACAATGTCTTTTCCAAATGATTTATGAATCAGCCGCCGGTTGCGTGGGCGGTAAGTTCCGTCTTCCATTTCACGGTCAACAACCGCTGAAAGCAAGTGGAACATTTTTTCTTCCTGAGTCTCATCTTTATAAAAAGTTTTCCATGCATAATCGTACAGTTCTTGCAAACGCTCGGCGCTCATGTGTTTTGGGGTAAATACCACTTGCCCAGCGTTAAAATGATCCCAGTCATGATCAAAAATGCGTCCCTGCCTTGCCAAGTCGTCCCATGCTTTGGTGTGTGGGAAAGGAGTCATTACCGTAAACTCCGCAAGATCAAGATTTATTTCCAACAGAAAGTCGATAAGCCGCTTGCAATCGTCTTCTGTTTGATTATCCAATCCCAAAAGAATCGTACCTTCTACGCCGATGCCGTAGTCGTGATAGCGTTTAACACGCTCTTTTATGTAATCTGACGTGTCATAAACAGCCTGATACACATACCAAGCTCCTGCGCGGGCTGCAAGTTCCAGCACTTTTGGGTCGTCTTCGATGGTGTGGCTGATCCATTTCTTTTTAAGCGGTATCATTTCGCGGAACAGCTCCATTTCCCATTCTTTGTCCTGCGCCAACGAATTGTCCACTACAAAGAGACGATTGTTTTCTATACCAGCCAATTCCTCAACTACCTTTTCAAACGGACGTGGGCGGAATGATCTTCCGCCGAGATAGGAAACTGCGCAGGGGTAACAACTGAAGCGGCAGCCTCGTGACGCATGGAAGAGGTCTACCATCTGAACGCCTTTGTGGTTGTACAATTCACGTTGGTACAGATCGCGTCTTGCCGATCCTACCGATTCAATCGGCGGCTGTTTGGGCATAAAGTTGTACACCTTTTGAAGTTTACCCTGTTTCCAGTCCGTGATAACTTGTTCCATGCGAGTTTCCGCCTCACCAAGAAATACAGAGTCTGCGTGCTGAATGGTTTCCTCGGCGTGCAACATAGTTGAAATACCGCCAAAGATAACTTGCTTGCCTCTTTTGCGGTATTCGTCTGCAATAGCCCAACCCCGCTTTACCTGCGTGCTTAACATCATGGAAATTGCTACAAGATCGCAAGTCTCATCAAAGTTAAGGGTTTGGACATTTTCATCGGTAAAAGTAACTTCCACATCGGACGGCAAAGCGGCTGCAAATACCACAGGTCCATGTGGAGGCAGATTAAAAGTAGTTTGTCCTGGAAGTTTATTCCATTTTGGATAAATAAGTTTTATTTTCATGGACGCAGGCTAAAATGCCGTTCCTCTATTAATTTTAAGGTCTTACGCAGATCGTCTTCTAACGGACGGTCATCTGCAAGCGGTTTAAAATAAGCGGCAATTTCGTTATATGTTTTTTTCGCCTGTCCCAAGTCGTTTTCTTTTAGTTCGCCCTTTTTCAACCGGAGATCGATAGCCTGAAAAGCGGCTAACAGAAGGGCGGCTGTTACCTGCGCCGTCAGTTTATTGATACGCGCGCAGTCACGGGCGGCTATAGTACCCATGCTTACCTTATCCTGATTATGACATTCGGTAGAACGGGAAAATACGCTCATTGGCATTGTGTTTTTTAACGCCTCGGCAGTCCACGCTGAAACGGCAATCTGTACGGCTTTGAATCCGTGATTGCAGGCGATGGCTCCGCTCGTTCCTGTAAGATTTGGAGGAAGCCCTCGGTTGTATTTGCTATCAACGATAAGTGCAAGTTGTCTGTCCATAAGATCTGCTATATTGGCTATGATGTTTTTAAGCGAATCCATAGCAAAGCAGATGTGTCCGCCGTAAAAATGTCCGCAGTGGTATACCGATTGCGTTTCGGGATCAATGAGCGGATTGTCGTTTGCGCTGTTCATTTCGGTCTCGATGAAATTGCGCAGGGTATCGCGCATGTCGTAGAATAAACCGATTACATGCGGAGCGCAACGAATAGAGTAGGGGTCTTGAATCCTTGCCGGCGCGGAAAGCGTTCCCTGATTTTCTTTTGGCAGACTTTCGCGTATTTTTTCTGCGGATAAAGCCTGTCCCACATGGGGCTTTAACTCGAAAAGCCTTTTGTTAAAATGATAAGCGTTGCCTTTAAGCGCGATTGAATTCATCGCTGTTATACGACATGAAAGATCGGCAAGATATTCCGCATCTGAAAAAGCGAGAGCGGCAATTGCGTTCATCACTGCGGTTCCGTTCATTATGGCAATGGCTTCTTTGGGACGGAATTGATAGGGAGCTTTGCCCAATTCCGCAAGCACTTCGGAAGAAGAGCGAACTTTACCCTGATAGCGGACTTGCCGCTCTCCGATAAGAGCGCCTGCAAGGTATGAAAGAGGGGTAAGATCGCCTGATGCGCCTACGGAGCCTTCTTGAGGGACAAGCGGCAGAATGTCATGCTCAATAAAAAAATCAATGTAGCGCAACAGTTCCATGCTTACGCCAGAATATCCCATTGCCAGAGTATTGAGTCTTACGATCATCAACGCCCTGACTGTTTCATCGTCAAAATAATCTCCCATGCCGCAACCGTGGAAACGGGTTAAATTAATCGGCAGCTCTCGGTATTGTTCCGCTTTTACGGTTTCAGTGCAGGAATCGCCGTAACCTGTGGTAACGCCGTAGATTCCGCCGTGTTTTGCCAACATCGAATCAAGAAGGGCAGACCCCTTCTCGATCTTCGCCTCAAATTCTGCGCTCTGGCAGAGCCGTGCTTCTATTTGTTTTTTTGCCGCAGAAACAAGAGTTTCTATAGTTAATCGAGACTTGCCAATTTCAAATATTTCTTTACTCATAGTATGTTCCTGAAAATAAGCGAAGTATTGACTCCTCCAAAGGCGAAATTATTTGACATGATATACTCCCCGTCAATCTTCCGTCCGTCTCCGGTGATATAATCAAGCGGTCCGCAACGAGGATCAAGTTCTTCAAGATTAAGGTTGGGGCAGAACCATTTTTCTTTCATCATGTTAATTGCAATCCACGCTTCAATAACGCCGCACGCTCCCAAAGTGTGCCCTATGTAACTTTTTAACGTGCTTGCCGGAACAGGTCTATTAAAAATATCCGCTGTAGCCCAACTTTCGGCGACATCGCCTGTATCTGTGGCGGTTCCGTGAGTATTCACATAAGAAATTGAAGAAGGATCAAGTTGAGCGTCTTCCAAAGCCAACTTCATGGCTATGCCCATAGTACTGCGGTTCGGCTGGGTAATGTGAGTGCCGTCTGTATTAGTTCCAAATCCGACAACTTCGGCAATTATCTTTGCCCCGCGTTTTACCGCATGTTCATATTCTTCCAGTATTAGCGTTCCAGCTCCTTCGCCGACAACAAGACCGTCGCGGTTTTTGTCATAAGCCGCCGGAGTTTTTTCGGGGT
The DNA here is from genome assembly GCF_054786075.1 of Treponema sp. R6D11. Taxonomy (NCBI): domain Bacteria; kingdom Pseudomonadati; phylum Spirochaetota; class Spirochaetia; order Treponematales; family Treponemataceae; genus Treponema; species Treponema sp. R6D11. Next base: position 53,838 of record NZ_BDHD01000003.1, read on the forward strand.
TGTCGTTTTTGGAACTTGCGGCAAAGAGAGTGTCAAAGACAGCGGCGTTTGCGGGACTTAATTCTTCCGCGCCGCCTGAGAGCATAATGTCTTGAACGCCATGCTTTATGGTTTCGTAAGCGAATCCGATTGCCTGACTGCTTGAAGTGCAGGCTGTGTTAGTTGTAATAATTCTTCCGGTTAAACCGAAAAATACGCCGATATTTGCGGCGCAAGTTTGAGGCATTGCCTTGATGTAGGTAGTGGCGCTCATGTTGGTCAGATCATTAAGAACAAGCATACTGTAAAAATCCATTAAAGAATCAACACTGCCCATTGAGGAACCATAAGCGACTCCGCAACGACCGTTTTTTAATTCAGGATCGTCCGCATTTATGCCTGCGTGCGCCAATGCTCTGTCTGCTGAAACAAGGGCAAGCTGGGCGACTCTGCCGAGTCCTCTGGTTTTCTTACGCGGATAGTCGGGCATAGTAAAATCTACCGGAACGGCAAGCCTTGTATTCATGCGAGTATATCTGTCCCATTCATTCATTCTGCGGACGCAGTTTTTTTTCTCTTTGAGCTTTGCCAGTATATCTGACCATTCGCTGCCCAATGCACTGACTATTGACCCGCCGGTAATGACCACCCGTCTCATGTTGACCTCAGTTTAGCGCGGCTGTAAACCGCACAGTATATATCGAATATGAAACTTTGTTTCATGTCATTCCCCCATTAACTGATATTACCTGCCGTGTTATATACGAAGCTTCTTCTGAAAGAAGAAACACTGCCAAAGCCGCAACTTCTTCAGGTTTTCCTGTACGACCCATTGGGATTGCCGGAAGAACCATCTCCATAGGCACATCACGGATCATTTCAGTTTCGATAATACCCGGCGCAATACAATTTGCCGTTATGGAACGGCTTGCAAGCTCTACTGCCAAAGCTTTTGTCGCTCCGATAATGCCGGCTTTGGCAGCGCTGTAATTTACTTGTCCCCTGTTTCCGTTTATTCCAGATACCGAAGAAATAGTAATAATGCGTCCTTGTTTTTTTCGGCAGATCGGCATCATAAGCGGATGAAGCACATTATAAAAACTGTCAAGATCGGTGCGAAGAACTTTGTCCCAATATTCTCCGCTCATGCCCGGAAACGAATCATCGGCGGAAATTCCGGCGTTGCTGATAATTCCCCAAAACGCGCCGTTTTCTTCCGACCATTTATCAAGTTTTTCCTGACATTCTTCCCTGTTGCTCACGTCAAATTGAAGCAATTCTACGCTTCCGCCTTTTTGGAGAATTTCTTTTTGTAATGACTCGGCGGCTTCTTTCCCTTTGTGATAATGAGCCGTTACATGATAACCGGCATTGGATACGGCAATGGCGATGGCTCTGCCTATACCCCTGCTTGCCCCTGTTATCAGAACTTTTTTCTCCGTATTCAATTAAATCTGCCCCGCAGTCAATTTTTTGAACCGCTCATCGTTTACTTCCATAACCATTAAACTTCCTTCCATAACTTTTTTGTCTTTTAAAAAAACTTCTCCTTCAAAAGTATAAATCAAATCCGTACAATCACTTTCTTTTAATCGAACTTCTATTAAATCATTGTTCTTAAACACAGGAATTTCCATTCGCATAGATGGAATACTCAAAATAAACCCGATATTGGGTTTTTCTCCTTTTTCCCTTTTTCTAATTCCGGTAAGAACGGAAATCGCCTGAGCCATAAATTCAAAACCTACCCATGAAGGCACGCCTTCTAAAGCAGGATCGTAAAAAAGACAATTCTTGGTAATATTATATTCCGCGCGGATACTATGTTCAATATCATACTCAATGACTCTGTCCAGAAGCATCATTTTCCCTTTGTGCGGAATTAATGTTTGCAGTTCTTCTTTTTCGATCAAAATTATCTCCTTCAAGAGGGGAACCTTCGCCCTTCGGGCTCGGTTGAGGTTCCCAAAATTAAACTGACATTACAACCGCCAAAAGCAAAACTGTTACTCATACATACAGAAGGCGTTTTTTGTCCTTCCGTTACGGCTGGAAAAACGGGAATTTCCTCATCTCTTACGCCGTCCCAACAGTGTACAGGAAGACCCCTTTGTTCGGTCAATACCATCCAACAAATTGCCGCTTCCAATGCCCCTGCCGCGCCTAAAGTATGTCCTGTTATGGGTTTGGTTGAACTTATTGGCGGCACATCGCCAAATACTTCTTTCATGGCAAGCCCTTCGGCTTTGTCGTTTAATTCCGTGCCTGTTCCATGAAGGTTGATATAGCCGATTTGTCCGCTGTCCAGTCCTGCGTCAACAAGCGCGGACATCATCGCCTTTGCCGGTCCAACTCCGTCTGTTCCTGGAGCGGTTATGTGATATGCGTCTGCGCTTTCCCCAGCCCCCAAAAGTTCAACGGCGGAATCTGTTTCGGAATCGAGCAGAAAAAAAGCCGCTCCTTCTCCAAGGTTGAGTCCTTTTCGGTTTTTGCTAAACGGGTTAGTTAGGCTGTCCGAAATCGCTTCTAGCGAATGAAACCCCGCGAAAACCGTATCAGAAACAATGTCCGCGCCTCCGGCTATTACCGCGCCGCACAAACCTGAGCGTATCAATTCCGCCCCTCTAATAATGGCGCTTGCCCCTGAAGCGCACGCTGTGGCGACAGTGAACACATGACCGGAAAGACCGAATTTTTCGGCGATAAATTCCGCAGGAAATGACGCGCTTTGAAAACGTAAATTGTAATCTTGCGGGAAAGAACCTTGCGCAAGAAACACTTGATGAGCCAGAAGGGAGCCTTCGCTGCCGTTGTCGCAAGAACCGAAGCATACCCCTATTTTTTCTTTACCGTATTTGGCAACGGCTTTTTCTATATCGGGACGTATTTGTTCTAAAGCCGCGTTAATAATGCGGATAATTCTGGTTCCTCCGGCATAAGCGTCGGGTGGAAAATCAACTTTGGGTAAATCTGCGGAAATTAGTCCAACGGGGAATTTCCCGCTTTTATCTGGCAATTCACGCATTACTATTCCGCCCTGATACCCTTTAAGGCAGGAGTCGTATAATTCATTTTTGTTTTTTCCGGCGCAACAAATAAGTCCCGGAGCTGACAGTCGGATACTTTTTTTCACTCAAAATTGCCTTCCAGCGTATTGCAAAGAGCGGCTGTATTGTAGAAACAGAGTTGAAAATAGGCTACAATTTTATCAGCTTTTTTACCGCTCAAAATAAATACCCGGAGTTTAATGATATGTCATATTATATAAATTTATCTACTTTGTCAAACGAGCAAAAAGATATGCATAGAGCTGAACGGCAAAAACTTTTAAGCGCCGAAGCAAGACGTATATTATCTGTATGCGAAGGCAGACCTATTACGGAAGACGATATAGCCAAAGAAGCTGCGGGTAGACCTTTTTTTCCAAGCCATGATACGGATTTTAGCATTTCCCATTCAGGGGACATTGTGGCGGTTTCATTAGTTAGGGGCAAAAATCTGCGTACAGGCTGTGATGTTGAGCGTGTGCGTCCCCGCGCAAGGGCGCGTGAAATAGCGGAAGAATTTTTTACCGCCCCTGAAAGAGATTATATTGAACAAGACAGCCGCCCTGACGGAACAAGGTTTTATCAAATTTGGACGCTAAAAGAATGTTATTTAAAACTAAAGGGTCTATCAGTTTTTGACATGCTAAGTGTTCCGTCCTTTGTCAACGGCGTAGAATCGGCGGTTCGCAGTTCACTTCTTAATACCCGTTTTGAACAAATCTCATTCAGTCTTTACGAACTTACAGGGAGCAGTGAACAGTATATACTTGCAACGGCGCTTGAGGGGACAGAAGCGGAACCACCCGAAATACGCTGGTTCTCTGAGAATTCTTTGTGTCCTTCTCTTCCTTTGTGCCCTTTGTGAGAAATTATTCCGTACTCTGTAAAAGCATAGCTAAAATAAACGCCGCGCCTAATCCAACTGAAACGGTAAGCCCGAAAATATGAGTTGGCGTAAAATTGCTTAACACCAAAGCTCCAAAAGAAAGAAGAGTAGTTAAGAACGATAAAACTACGGCAAGAGATGTAAGCTGTTTTTCCTCTCCTTGTTTTTTCCCGATCATGTAAAAAATATAATCCAGCCCTAACCCAAAAACCAAAACAAGAGCCGCTACTGAGAAAAAGCCAAGTGGAATTTTACTGACAGCTAACACAGCCAGAACGGATATAACAAGCAACAATGGAACTGCGCAAATCTTAACGCTATCCCGTCTTGGATACGCCGCAAAAACCACAACAGATATTACAATGTAGGCGGCAAGGAAAAATAACAGCATAGTCTTGGTAAGAGTATCCAGATCATGTCCAATATCTTTTGCCTTGTTTACAAAATAAACATAGTCTGATTCTTCTGCGATAGCCCTAAAGACAGCCTCGTCTTTTGGGTTAAGGGGCATGACGCATGAGTAGTAATTTCCGTTTTTCTCTCCTATCCATAGTCTTGAAATATCAGCAATGGAAAGCGTGTTTGCGTCTGTGGGAAGACAATATTGCGCAGAGTTGAATTCGTTTTTAAAAGTTTGCGCGTAATTTTGCGGAAAGCCCAAATATTCAAATTGAGCGGAAGCCAATGGGAGCAGGGCTTTCATGGCGTTATGTGTTTCTTTTTGTTTTTTTATTGAAGGAATAAAAACCGAAGTTCCAATGAAAGACCCCAAATTCTCACGGATAATTTCTTCTTCTAAACGCGCAGCAAGAGCTTCCTCGTTTTTCAAAGTTTCTTCCGCGTTTGTGCCCGATACAATAAAGTACCAGCCTGAAGAACCATAATCCAAAACTTGTGCCGCCCGCTTTTCCGATTCCAACAAAGAAGCGGACATAGTGTAAAGAGATGAAAGATTATTTTCTATTTTTATCGCTGAAAGATTAGTGATAAGAAGTATCAGGACGGCAAGAGTCAGGGCGGCGGTAACGGGTTTTGCTATACGCGGCAAAGACAGGTTTTTAAGACGGAGAAAAAGTTTGCTTTCAAAAAGCGCAAAGCGTCTTTTGTTATCCTGTGGTATTTTAAGGCGGGGATAAATACAGAAGAAGGTAAGAAAAGAACTGAGCAATCCCGCCATTGAAAAGACAGCGAACTGTTTTAGAATTGGGAACGGGGCAAACAGAAAAACACAAAAACAAATTTCTGTGGAAATAAAACTCATAATAACGCTTTTTGAAATAGAACGGCGTATCTCCGCCCCGTTTTTCAAAGACGGATTCCCCTTCCAGTGGACAAAGAAATGAACAGAGTAATCTACGCAGGTTCCGATAAGAGTTGTTCCAAAAACAAAGGTAATAATATGAATTTCCCTAAAAACCAAAAGAGCTGTGGCGGTAGCAATGCCTAATGAAACTCCCACAGCCAAAATGGAAGAAAAAACAGGTAAAACAGAGCGGAAGGCATATAGGAACATAATTATAATTAAGATAATTGTAATTGTACTGATTAACGAGATTTCCCTTTGCGCGCCTGAAGCACTTTCGTAACTGTGGAAAGGTATCCCTGAAAAATAAAATTCCAGCCCGGGTACTGATTTTTTTATTTCAGGCGCAAGAGCGTAAATTTTTCCAACAGCATTCTGTCCTGAACGCAAAGAAGTCGCTTGTGGAGCAAGAATTAAACGGAGTAATACATACCATGTTCCGTCTTTTTGCGCGGACAGGACATCTTCTTTGACGCTAAGATTGCCGCCCGCAAGCAAGGAAGATGATAAGAAATCTCCCATACGCCTTTCCGCAAGAAAGAAAGGGTCTTTTTCTATATTGTCCAACGGGAAAAAATTAATCGCGCCAAAAGCGGACGCAAGCGCGTCTTGCGCAATTTCTTCCGCTCCGCCGTTTTCCAATAAATCAAGCGTTTCCTTTCCTGCGATAACAAAACGGTAATCGTACAGATAACGGCTAAACTCCGCCATGACTGAGGAATCAAAGTATAGGGAAATTCTCTCAAAATCAGGCGAATGCTCAAAATTTGCGCATAACAGTTGCGCTCCTTTTTTGGCGTCTTCAAAATCAGGCGCGGCGGAAAGGATAACAAGTTCCCGTCCGATTTTTTCTCCAAGCATCGTATCAGCTTCCATTACCGACTTGGATTGATTCGAGCGGGGGAGCATATCAAAAAGCATGGTGTTTATGTGTAAATGTCCAATAATAAAAACAGAAAGCAAGAGAAGTAGGGGAATGGTTATGTGGACAGCAATCCACAGCCAAAATGGGTTTATGTTATGGTAAAACGAAAAAAGCTTTTTCATTGACATCCAATTCCGCCGGATAACTGTGGTTTGACAAAATATACAGTACAGTGTCGCCGTTCTGTTCGTATATCAGTATCGATCTAATGGCAATATCGCCTTTCATAATTATTTTTTCCGCAAAAGCGTCAATAGCTTTATTCAGCGGAATAAGTCCCAACTCCCAAGCGGAATAGGCATCAACAATGCCGCCGTCGCCTGAATAATAAATTTTAAAATTATCTATTAGCCCCTGACTGTTACCTGAAAATACCGCGCTTATAACTTCCGCCATTTGTAGAAATGTTTTGTTCCCATGCGCGTTTAAAACAGTTTTTTGCCCCCCATGCCTTGATTGTATGATGTAATCTTTCCCAAGCGTAAGGGTAGAGGGAAATGGTTTAACAGTGTCCCATACCATACCCAATCCGCCGGCAATAATAAAATTACCCGATGATTTTAAAGTTTTTTTAAGCCGGCTTATGGTTTTTTCTTGTTCAAAGTTTCCACGTACAAAAATATGCTCCGCAAGATGTGAACAGGTTGTTTCAAAGGCAGCAGTAGTTTGCGGATCCAGAGGATGCTTGAAAATTTCTTCCTGCGGTGTTTGCGCCCATAGTCCTGCGGCGCAAAAAAACAATGCCAAGACAGCGGTAATTCGCCTCACTGTTTTTTTTCTCCAATAAAGGCTTCAACTTTTTCGACTAAAATTGACGGACACACAAAACAAGAATCTTGAGCTTTTATGTCGAATGCCATTTGCGTGCTGGAACCTTTGGTGGTAAGCTGACCTGTTTGCGCGTTACGGATTTCATATCGAATCAACAGGCGATTTTCGTATTCCATAAGAATTGCTTTTACAATTGCCCTATCTCTGAAACGAAGCGAGCTTAAATATTTAGCGGAAACTTCAATTACCGGAAAGGCATAGCCTGATTTTTCCATTTCATCATAGCTGTAGCCTATTTTTTCTAAAAGCGCGCGGCGACCAACTTCAAAATAATTTAAATAATTCCCATGCCATACAATCCGCAAAGGATCAAGATCGTAAAACTCAACGGCAATTTCCGCTTCCGCGTAAATATTGTAAGGTCCGTTGTTTTCTTTTGATTCCATTCTCACGCCTCTTTTGACCAGAAGTCATAGAAATTATACCACTGAAAAGGGTTTTGTTTACAGTGGGTTTCCAACAGCTCTGCAAAAGATTGGGCAAGAAGGAAACTTTGAGTAAATCTTTCCTTTCTGGAACATTCAAAAGACAATGTACTTTTGTGTACATGCATATCGTATTCCGGCTTTATGGACAAATCCCCGCGGCGAATGGAAAAAACAAAATATAAGGGAGCCTTCATTAAAACGGCAAGATAAAAAATTCCCGGTGAAAAAGGCGCAGGACTTCCCAAGAAAGGAATAGTAAAGTTTTTTCCGTCTTTATGATTACTGGCGGCTGTTCTATCTCCGGCAATTGTTACCATTGCTCCTTCTGCTAGTTTTTCTTCCAGTATTACCGCTGTATGAGGACCTATTTCTCCGGCGCTTATAATATCAAAACCTGATTGAGGGTTCAGTTCTTTTAGCATACGGGTAAATTTTTCGCTAACCTTAGTATCAATAACAGCGATAACCTGCGTTTTTCTAGATACCGCCGTCCTGTTAAAACTTGCAAGCCCTCTTAAAAGTTCAATGTTCCCCAAATGAGAAGTGAGCATAAACACGCCTTTTCCGTCTTCCAAAGTTTGTATTAGCTCTTCAATGTCATCATTTTGAAAATGTATATTCTTAAACTGAAACTTGCCTCCCCACGATTGTAATTTTTCTACCAGATTAAGAGAGAAAGAGATAATATGCCGTAGCGGAGCAAAAGGAGAACGGCATTTTTTGGCAATATTGTTTTGCGTAACAAAAGGAGCGGCTTTTTGCAAAAAACGCCTTGATTCGGCTCTTGCTTTTTTTGAAAAAAGGAAGTAAAAAAAACCGACAGGAAAGGCAAGAATGCGCAAGATAATAACAGGAAACAGTTTAAATAAAACCAAAAGAAGTTTTACATGCCAATATCCAGCGGCTTTTTCTTTATGTTCAGACCAATGCAGGGGAGTTTCTTCTGTTTTTTTTCATAATTCGTTTTCCTGATCAATTTTTTCTGCGTTTAATTTTACGGGCAATCAACAGCGGTAAACGCAGAAGCATACCTACAAACAGCCGGCTAAACATCCAGCTTATACGGATATTATCTCTGACCATGCGAAAATTTGAAACCCCATCGGAAGGGTAAATTACTTTTATAGGATAAAATAACGGAAACGATTTATTCCAGTAAAGACGCACCAAAATTTCAGGGTCAAAACCCATGCGCTTGTCAAAAAAAATAGACCGCGTTATGCGCAACGACGCTTCCACAGGGTATACCCTAAAGCCGCAAAGAACGTCTTTTAGCTCAGTAGAGAGCGTAACCATACTTGCCCAGAAGTTGGAAATTTTTCGTCCTGTTACCCTGCTTTTTGGGGCGGTCTCGTCAAATTCGGGGTATCCGCAGATGACCTTATCGGGGTTTTTTGCGGATTTTTCCAAAAAGGAAGCGATTTTTCCTTCGTCATGCTGACCATCGGCATCTATCATGAGTACATGGGTTAGCCCTAATTCCGCCGCTTTCTCAAAACCTTTTATAGCGGCTCCTCCCTTTCCTATATTTTTTTTTAAATTAACCAGAATAATTCCTGGCGTTTTAGCGGCACATTCCGCAAGGAGGGCTTTAGTGTCCGCGTCGTTACCATCGTCCACCATAATTACAGGCAACCCCGAAGCCGCAAGACGCTCAGCCAGAGGACAGGCTGTTTTACCATGCCTGTATATGGGGATAAGAAAACCCTGTTTCATTTATCCCCCAAAATAACAGTCCCTGTTGAATAGGCAGTTTTATTATCAGGAGAACAAATATTAAAAGAAATTGAGTTTTCTTTTTTTCCCAACTTGAGCAGTAGGGGCGCGTCAGGTTGAATAAAATTTGTAAATTTTACACGCCGTATTTGCGAAGGACTTATGGTAGTTCCAAAATGACGCGCCGCAAAACGAATAACCAATTCCGCCTGAGCTACAGCGGGAAGAATGGGAAATCCATGAAAGTGTCCGTCAAAATACGGGCTTGTAGCAGGAATGGAAAATTCTATGCTTACGGAATTTTCGGTTTTCTCGATAATTTTTTCTTTGTCTAAAGCGCCAAAACCTTCACTTGTAACAGCGCCGTTATCTGCAACTTTATTTTCACCTGAGAAAAGAAGTTCAATATCTTCTTTCTTTTTCTTTCCTTGCGCATCAAGCGGTAAAGTTTCAGGATAACGCCATTTTTTGGGAATTACAATATTTTCAAAATATTGAAGAAGATATTCTCTCCAAAATTTATTTATATTGCGTTTTTCTAGATACCGCCGTCCTGTTAAAACTTGCAAGCCCTCTTAAAAGTTCAATGTTCCCCAAATGAGAAGTGAGCATAAACACGCCTTTTCCGTCTTCCAAAGTTTGTATTAGCTCTTCAATGTCATCATTTTGAAAATGTATATTCTTAAACTGAAACTTGCCTCCCCACGATTGTAATTTTTCTACCAGATTAAGAGAGAAAGAGATAATATGCCGTAGCGGAGCAAAAGGAGAACGGCATTTTTTGGCAATATTGTTTTGCGTAACAAAAGGAGCGGCTTTTTGCAAAAAACGCCTTGATTCGGCTCTTGCTTTTTTTGAAAAAAGGAAGTAAAAAAAACCGACAGGAAAGGCAAGAATGCGCAAGATAATAACAGGAAACAGTTTAAATAAAACCAAAAGAAGTTTTACATGCCAATATCCAGCGGCTTTTTCTTTATGTTCAGACCAATGCAGGGGAGTTTCTTCTGTTTTTTTTCATAATTCGTTTTCCTGATCAATTTTTTCTGCGTTTAATTTTACGGGCAATCAACAGCGGTAAACGCAGAAGCATACCTACAAACAGCCGGCTAAACATCCAGCTTATACGGATATTATCTCTGACCATGCGAAAATTTGAAACCCCATCGGAAGGGTAAATTACTTTTATAGGATAAAATAACGGAAACGATTTATTCCAGTAAAGACGCACCAAAATTTCAGGGTCAAAACCCATGCGCTTGTCAAAAAAAATAGACCGCGTTATGCGCAACGACGCTTCCACAGGGTATACCCTAAAGCCGCAAAGAACGTCTTTTAGCTCAGTAGAGAGCGTAACCATACTTGCCCAGAAGTTGGAAATTTTTCGTCCTGTTACCCTGCTTTTTGGGGCGGTCTCGTCAAATTCGGGGTATCCGCAGATGACCTTATCGGGGTTTTTTGCGGATTTTTCCAAAAAGGAAGCGATTTTTCCTTCGTCATGCTGACCATCGGCATCTATCATGAGTACATGGGTTAGCCCTAATTCCGCCGCTTTCTCAAAACCTTTTATAGCGGCTCCTCCCTTTCCTATATTTTTTTTTAAATTAACCAGAATAATTCCTGGCGTTTTAGCGGCACATTCCGCAAGGAGGGCTTTAGTGTCCGCGTCGTTACCATCGTCCACCATAATTACAGGCAACCCCGAAGCCGCAAGACGCTCAGCCAGAGGACAGGCTGTTTTACCATGCCTGTATATGGGGATAAGAAAACCCTGTTTCATTTATCCCCCAAAATAACAGTCCCTGTTGAATAGGCGTTTTAAAATTTGAAACCGCAAAAAAAACCAGCGAGGTTTTTGGCTTTTGCCCTGTGGAAGTTTACGGCAGTACGGAAACTTCTGGAATTGCGTGGAGGCAGTCGGTCAACGGTCAGGAATGGACAGTCTTTGACAACGCGGAAATTAGTCAAAACAAAGACGGCTGTTTGATTATCCGCTCGCCGTACATCAAAGACCCGGCAGGTTTTGAAACTGCCGACATGGTAGAAATATTAAAAGACGGACGATTCCTGCTCAAGGGGCGTATTGATTCGGTTGTAAAAATTGAAGAAAAACGTATCTCATTTACCGAAATAGAAAACCGTATTTTACAATCAGGTCTTGCCTCAGA
>NZ_BDHD01000004.1:0-51693 GCF_054786075.1 Treponema sp. R6D11
GACGCGCCGCCAGCGTTCGTTCTGAGCCAGGATCAAACTCTCCATGATATTGATTCTATCCGACCGAAGTCGGGTAGATAATTCCATTTTGAGTCCCTAGCAAAATTGCTCAGGGTAGAAGCTTTACTATTGTAAACAGTAAAACTTCCCAAGCTAAATCTCTAAGCCGTTTCCGGCTTTGGTTTAGCAATACGCTTGCTGCATAGATTCAGTTTATTGCAACAATCAACTGAATCTCCTTCTTTCTCCGACCACTTTTGGTGGTCGAACTCTCCCCTTCCCTAATGCCTGCTTTTTTTCAAAAGCAGACTTGTTGCCAAATAACATGGAACTTAAAGTTCCGAACAAAAGTTACATAACTTTAGTTCCAGCCCATAATTGGGCAATCTTGCGTAAACGCAAAAATGCAATTGCGCAAGTTTTTAGAAAATACTATTTTCGCAAGCACTTTGTCAAGTGCTTTTTGAAAAAAATTTTCTTTTTTTCGTTTGTACAGCGTTTGGAAACGCGTCTTCGTTTTACTTTGGCAATGCCTTGTAAAACTCCCAGACGCACGCTTTTTCAAAGAAAGACTCTTTGAAGAATCCGAACTAATCCCGGTTGGCGAACCCTAAAGTTCCACCCCTTTGATATCCTGTAAACAATAATAGCAAAATAATTTTTTTTTGTCAAGCGTTTTCGCCAAAAAAATCACTTTTTTTTACGAATTTTTTTGACGCTTTTTACAGCGTTATTGACGCAAATTGGACGACCAATCCAACGGTTATGGGGATTACGATATTGTCATAATCTTCCATAGGAAGGGCTTCCACAACCATTGCCGTTAAAGCCGCCACAAAGGCGATTTGGGTATTGCCGCAAACCGCATAGGCACTGATCAAAACTGCGGCGAAACAGGCTAATGAGCCTTCTACGCTTTTCCCACAAAGGAACGCAGGTCGCCATTTTCCAGTGAATTTGCCCACCAAACTGGCTATTCCGTCTCCAAAAGCAAGGGCATAAATCCCGATTGCCGCCGCATTTGAAGGATACAAAAGCAGGGCAAGGAGAGCACCTAATCCCAAGGTAACGGGTCCCATTACAAAATGCCCAATATCACGCTGTCTGGAAGCCATGCTTGTTATAGAAGAAACAACAGGGATTTTTACGCCTGAAAGACGCAAATATTCCATCAACGTATAGCCCAAAGTTCCAACTATTAAAATAGCCACTGTTGCCGTCTTGTTTATAGCCGCCAAGCTTGGAGTAAGGGCGATAAGAAAATGGATAGCTTTTCTGATGATTTCTGTTCTTAACTCGCCTGAATCTTTCCAAATTGTAACTTTGGGTGTAAGATTGGAGAAAATCGGCTGTAATAATGTTCTTGCTCTATCCATACCATATACATAGCAATAATCGTGCCAAGTTCGATATTTAGACATCGATATTATGTAAGTCCTTATCCTGTATAGAATTACGCAAATGTAAAAATATCGATTTTATACAATTATCTTAAAAATAAGCCCAAAAACGTATAAAAAATTATACATCGTGTATATAAAATTACTATTGTCGTGGTATTTATTATAGTTTTTACCACGAATTTTTTATCCCAAAAATTTTACGGAACCTATTTGAAGTGCGATAACTGCGAAAACACGACAGGCTGTTCTTGATATGGGCTTATGCTGATTTGTTAAGTATCTTCATAACAAATTCTTGAATGCTTTTTGCGTGATTTAAGGCAGTTCTCATATCATCATTTGTAATGTTAAGTTCGTTTGGATAACGTGGTAATACGGCATATCCGGTTAAAATAAAGGCTTTAGATCTTAATTCATCTTTTCCTTTATCAAGCCATTGTTGTAATATATCCTCTTTATTATCCATAAAGTTTTATACCATCCATGGCTATTTTACGTTCCAGTGTAGCATATTGTTTCCGAACATGAAAACGATTATGTTTTAAACCTAATAAATCGACAGATTTATTTTTTACAGAATCAATGGCTATGCGAATAGCTGTAAGTGCTTCTATTTCCCTCATGGGCAGATCATCTTTAAAAACGATATATAAATCCAAATCTGAATCTTTGTCCGGCGTTCCGTATGCATAGGAGCCGAATAGATAAATTGATTCTACAGGTACTGTTTGGGCAATTATTTGTGAAATTTCGTTTAAATTTTGTTTTATATCTGATATATTATTCTGCATTTATATAACCTCATTTATATTATACTATAGAATATTCTTTATTTGTCAATAATAATATTGGACCGTTTTAAGTTGTTATATCAATAAATCTTTCATTATCTCCACGTTATAGCAAAGTGAAATCTTCAATTTTTATTGGTTGCTTCTGTCAATATTTATTGCTAATATATACCTATGAAAACTACAACAGGACATTGGGCGGACGAAGCCGCTGCGAAAATTATTTTTGATAAGGGCGAAAAGGAACTCTATACTTGTGCGTCGGGGATTACTCCGTCGGGGACTGTGCATATTGGAAACTTTAGGGAAATTATTTCTGTCGATTTGGTGGCACAGGCTTTGCGTGATATGGGGAAAAAGGTGCGGTTTATTTATTCTTGGGACGATTATGATGTGTTCCGTAAAGTGCCTAAAAATATGCCTAAGCAGGATGAGCTTGAAAGTTATCTGCGTTTTCCCATAACTATGGTTCCTGATCCGTGGGAGCGTGATTCAAGTTATGCTCGTCATCATGAAGTCGATGTTGAAAGTATTCTGCCTAAAGTTGGGATTTTTCCCGAATATATTTATCAGGCGGAACGTTATCGATCTTCTCTTTACGCTCAAGGTATACGAAAAGCACTTGAGAAGCGTGGCGTGCTCAAAGAAATTTTGGACAAGTTCCGTGATGACGACCACAAGATTCAGGGCGAATGGTGGCCTGTGAGCGTTTTTTGCGAAAAATGCAATAAGGACGAAACCGAGATTGTAGGTTGGGACGGCGATTGGGGTTTGAGTTACAAATGTAACAAGTGCGGCAATAAGGAGACGTTGGATATACGAAAAGCAAAGGGTATCAAGTTGTCGTGGCGTATCGACTGGCCTATGCGTTGGGAATACGAAAAAGTTGATTTTGAGCCGGCGGGTAAGGATCATCATAGTCAGGGGGGAAGTTTTGACACGGCTCGTCATGTGTGCAAGGACGTGTACGATTGGGACGCTCCGATTACTTTCCGCTACGATTTTATCGGCACTAAGGGGCTTCCGGGAAAGATGTCGTCATCGTCGGGTAACGTAATTACTCTTGATGACGTGCTTAATGTTTACACGCCGGAAGTAGCCCGTTATCTGTTTGCAGGAACAAGACCTAATACCGAATTTACAATTTCTTTTGATCTTGACGTGATAAAAATTTACGAGGACTACGACAAGACCGAGCGTATCGCTTGGAAGATTGAGGCTGCAAAAGATGATACAACGTATCAAAAAGAATTGCGTATTTATGAGCTTTCACAAGTTAGCGAGGACGGAAAAACAAAGCGGTTGGAAGACAGGGTTAAGCCGTATCAAGTTCCATTCCGCCACTTATGCAGTTTGATTCAGATAGCGGACGGCGACATTGAAAAAACACTTGCCGATATTTCAGCTAACGACGGCAATCTAAAAAAAGAACAGCTTCCTGCATTAAAAACACGTTCTGAACGGGCGAAGTACTGGGTGGAAAATTGCGCTCCTGAAGAATTCCGTTTTAAGTTACTGTCTGAAGGGAGTGCTGTAAATTCTTCTTTCTCTGAAACTGAAAAAAACGCTGTGCGTATTCTTCGTGACGATGTTATCAGTAATATAGAATCATTCCCTGACGACAAAACTTGCTCCTCGGCGATTTATTCTGCGGCGGAAAAAGCGGGGGTTGACGGTAAGGCTCTTTTTACCGCAGCTTATCAGGCGTTGATTGGGAAAGATCAGGGTCCTCGGCTGGCTAGTTTTTTGAGAGCGATAGATAGGCAGAGGTTATTGGGGATACTGAAGAATTATTAATGGTGTATGCCTAAAGAATTTTCTCCTTTGTCAATTCCCTTTTTACTGATTAATATCTTTAGTGTGGTCTGGGGGTAACGCCTTCTGAGCCTCGGGAAGAAACTCGGCACATAAGGCGTTACCCCCAGACCACACTGACAATTTTTTTCAGTAATAATAGAAATTAGCACAAATGAGGCATTTGCCATGACTGTGTAATATTTATTGGGCATACATCTTTACCGCTAATTAAAATAAAAATCATGCTATAGATAGTGTCGCCTTTTTATCAGCGACACTACCGAAATTCGGTGTCTGACACTCTGCATTTAACTTTTCTGTGCTAGTGTCAGACACTGTTGCGTTTAACTTGCGTGTCCATATTTCCAACCCGTCGATTTGCAAAAAGATATAACATCATCTTTTTCAACATTCATACTATTTAAGTAAGTATCAGTAATTTCGAGTTGCCTCTTCGAAGGGTTATTAATACTAAAGCATTTTGAAAGCCAAAACTTTACAGCACTTTCCCATAATTCTTCATCCATTTTCTTTCCTCCTATCATATTTGCGGTCTCATACGAGACCGCTTTGTTACTGCTTCAATTAAAAACTCCACTTACCCTTATAGCCCAATTCCTGAAGTCTCTGGCGCGTCTTGATGGGTAGCTTGCCACAACCCCCGAAAGCATTGTTGCTGTCAGAATCATCACCTGTAAATTTCAAACTGGTAAGCGATTCTGGGATAGTAAGTTCCGTTAGATTACCGCAATTCCAAAAAGCTGTGCCACCTATTTCCTTGAGGTTTTTGGGCAGGTTTACTTTATAGAGTGTTTTACTGTCCTTAAACATTTGATTTGGAATAACGGTGAGATTGTCTGAAAGTCGCACTTCCGTCAAATATATACAATTCCCGAATACGCCGCCCCAGTTATCACCTACTATTTTTGTTACGCTGTCGGGCATGTATATGCTCTTTAGATTAGTGCCGCTGAACGCAATACTCCCTATTTCAGTTACGCCATCGGGTATGTTCACGCTCTGAATAGAGGAGCCCATAAACGCACTGTCCCCGATTTTTGTAACTGTGCTAGGGATGGTAACAGAAGGAACGAATTTTTTATTACGAAAAGGCTCCTTCCCTATTTCAACTACCGGCATATCCTCGATTTTCGCCGAATAACTACTGGTAACGGATTATCCACAGTATAATCGGTTATCACGATGCCCTTGCCGTCCTTCGACAGGTCGTATTTAAAGAATTTCACATCGGTTTCCTGAACCTTTGTTTTTGCTGAACCGCTACTTTTTGAACAGCCTGCAAAGGCAACCACTAATACCAATGCCAATACTGCAATACTATTCCTTTTCATGTTTTACTCCTTGCAGTTTTAAGTCCTGCCGACTTGATATAAAAAAGCAGGTGTTTCCGCATACACGGAAATCCTGCGTTTTTCCAAAGAGAAAATAAATTTTAACTATTTTCAAAAAAAGCGTTGTTAAGCGGTTGTTTAGAGAACGAAAATCACGGGGGGGGGGATATTGTTATCCGTTCATTGTTTTTTCGCAAAAACAGATTATTTGGAAATGTTTTACTTAACATAGCGGTTTTTTCGCTCATGGTAATATTTTAACTTTTTCAGAGAGTTTGTCAAGCAAAAATTATCCATTGCCTCATAGTTAAATCATTCGCTAATTAATGAATAAATTACACAAGCGTGTGAAGGAAACAAAGTAGATAGTGGTTTCACAAAGCCGTGAAAAATGGTATAATAACCTATGGAACCGGAATTCATCTTTCGTGATACAGCTTTTATACACGGTCTTACTGAGAAAAACCATGACAGATATTGAAAAACGAACAGGAATGACCGATGCCGAATGTGAGTATTGGGACAAACACATTATTGATAACACTGTTGAGCCAGGACCAAATCTATTAAAACTAGGTTTAAAACCCGGGTTTATCAATAAATCCCTGCAATTAAGCGAACTGGATAAAGATGTGTTTTCATATTTGTGCGTACAGGCGGAGAAATTTCATAAAAGCCACACACAGGTAATCAGCGATCTAGTCCATGAAAAACTAGCTGTCGGTGCATAGTTTATGAAGATGTGTTCATCTATTTGTGTTCTAGTTTCTTCTTTGTGTCCTTCTCTTCCTTCGTGTCCTTTGTGAGAGTCTTCTTTGAGAACTACTCATCTCTCTCTTTATACATAATTGGCGGCTGCCCTTCAAATTGCCGCCATTTAATCTGCTCTTCTACTGACGGCACTTTGTAAACTTTTACGTTGTTTTTTTGTAAATCGGCTTCGGCGGCTTTGGGAATGCCGTCATCGGTGAAAATGCCTGTCAGTTTGTCGAGCGTAATTAAATTGTACGCTCCTTGGCGTTTAAATTTTTCGGCTTCTGTCAGTATGTAAATCTTTTTTGCTCGTTGCGAAAGTTTTAACGCTGTTTCAACACGAAGATGATCCCCTCCGGTGAACCCCTGCCCTGCTACAAATCCGTCAGCGCCTAAAAAGAATTTGTCTATAAAAAATGATTCGGCGCAATTTGTCGTTATTGTTCCGACCAAAACTTGAGATTCAGGCTGAAAATATCCGCCAAGAATGATGATTTTTATATTTTGCATTTTACAAACATAATTGGCAATGAAAATAGAATTCGTAATTATCGTAACATTTTTTTTGGCAATGGCAAGTTCTTCGGCGAATAACGCGCAACATGAACCAGATTCAAGCATAATTGTTTCGCCCTCATCAACTAATTGTGCCGCAGCTTTGGCGATTCTTCGCTTGATTGAATGGTTAAACGCCATTCGTTTGCCTGTATCATCAGCACCGTCAAGACTTGCGTAGCCGTGCTTTTTGCGAATGATACCACGTTTTTCAAGGTTATCCAAATCTTTACGCAACGTAACATTTGAGACATCAAGTATTTCGGCAAGAAGGGAAATTTTTACAGTTTTGTTAGTTGATAAAAAATTTAATATCTTAACAAGCCTGTCCATTACTGTCTTTTCACAACTCCAAAGATTTGCTTTCTATTTTTCCATGAACGTATTTGGCAAAATCTTCTATTTTCATCGCTTCCAGTTGTTTTCCGTCACGCAGGCGGATTGATACTGTTCCTTCATCGGCTTCACGCTGACCTACAACAAGCATATAGGGAATTTTTCGAGTTTGGCAATCACGGATTTTTGCGTTCATGCGTTCATCGCCTAACTCAGCCGTTACACGCAAATCATGCGATTTAAGGGCGGCGGCGGCTTTTTGAGCGTATTCGTTAAACACTTCCGATACGGGAATAACAGCCGCCTGTTCGGGGGCAATCCAAACGGGAAACGCTCCGCCAAAGTGTTCGATAAGTACGCCGAAAAATCTTTCGATACTGCCGAAAAGCGCTCGGTGTATCATGTATGGGCGTTTGTGCTGTCCGTCGGTATCTACAAATGTCATGTCAAAGCGTTCAGGTTCGTTAAAATCAAATTGAATTGTGGACATTTGCCATTCTCTGCCGAGAGCGTCTTTAATTTTTATATCGATTTTTGGTCCGTAAAACGCTCCGCCGCCTTCGTCAATTTGGTAGGGAAGTCCTTCGGCGTTGATTGCGTTACGCAAACTTTCCAAAGCTGCGTCCCACTTGCTCTGCTCGCCGACTGATTCTTTGGGCTTTGTGGCAAGGTACGCCTTTATTTCCTTAAAGCCGAAAACATTCCAAATCATCAAACTGAAACGCAAAACTTCACGTATCTCGCTTTCCATTTGTTGCGGCGTACAGATGATGTGTGCGTCGTCTTGCGTGAAACCTCGCACACGAAGAAGTCCATGCAAAACGCCTGAACGTTCATAGCGGTAGACTGTTCCAAGTTCCGCCCAACGCAAGGGCAGGTCACGGTAAGAGTGTCCCTTATTATTGTAAATTAAAATATGGAACGGACAGTTCATCGGTTTTATAAAATAATCCTGATAGTCAATTTCCATGGGGCTGTACATGTTTCCCTTGTAAAAACCAAGATGCCCAGATTTTTCCCATAGCCAACTTTTGCCGATGTGCGGCGTGTAAAGTATTTCGTAACCGTTACGGTAATGTTCCTGCCGCCAAAAATCCTCAAGGGCGACTCTCATTCTGCCGCCGTGCGGATGCCAATAGATAAGTCCCGCTCCGGCTTCCTCATGTGTTGAGTAAAGATCCATCTCTTTGCCTATTCTGCGGTGATCCCTTTTTTCAACTTCTTCAAGGAACGCAAGATGTGCTTTTAAGTCTTTGGGATTTTCCCAAACCGTTCCGTAAATGCGTGTAAGCATGGGGCGTTTTTCATCGCCTCGCCAGTAAGCACCGGCTATATTCAACAGTTTGAATGCGGCGGAATTTATCTCTCTTGTGTTAGCGACATGGGGACCGCTACATAAATCGATCCATTGGACTTTGCCGTCCGCATCACGATTTTCGTAAATAGAAATTTCTTCGCCTTCCGACAATTCATTGATAAGCTCTGTTTTAAATTCTTCGGCGGCAAATTGGTCAAGTGCGTCTTTTCTGCTAACAATAACTTTAACAAAATCATGACGACTGTCGATAATTTTTTTCATCTCCGCTTCGATGGCGAGGAGATCTTCGGCGGTAATTTGCCGAGGCAGGAGGAAATCGTAATAAAAACCGTTTTCGATTGCAGGACCAATTGCGGTTTTTGTTCCGGGAAAAAGTTTTACCACAGCTTGAGCCATAACGTGGCTTACAGAGTGGCGGATAGTTGCTAATTTTTCATTTTGCTTGCTTTCTGACATGGGGATAGATTAGCATTTTTAAAAGATTGCGTCTATTGTAACAAACAGCTATTTCTTGAAAGTTTGCGTTAATTTTAGGATTGCTTTACATTGGTCTTGATTAAGGGTTCCGATAAGACGGATTAATTCTTGCGCTTCACGGCTATAATTTGATTTCTTTAACCCTAATGCGGTGTCTTCACCGGTAACAAGGTACTCAACCGAGACTTTTAATTCACGGGCAATTTTGACGGCGTTTTCTACGGAAGGGACAGTCGCTCGTGTCCCAAGATAACAATCAAGCGAAGCTATTGGAATACCTGTTCGGGAGCTTAATTCCTTTACAATTACCCCTTGATAATTGAGTTCATTTCTCAAATTTTCCCTGAAATTGTAGCCCATTTAATGTTGAATTATAGTGAAATATCACTGAGTTCTTATTGACAAACTATGATATTTCATGTATATATTACGATAATTATTGATATTTCAAAGATTGATAATATCAAAATAATGAAATTTGAGGAGGAAAAAATGGTACACAAAAAGAACTGGTTTGGAGTATTGGGATTTATTCTGGTAATCGGGTTGTTTCTTTCCGGATGCGCTACGAAAATATCAACGGCTAAAGCAACAGATTTTGATAAAAGACGTTTAAAATGGGAGCAAAACGGTACTCCAAAATATACCATTTTAGGTTCAATCGTTTTAGAAAAAAAATGGTTTGGAATACTTGGATTTAGTACACCTACAGTTCCATTTGTACCTAGTATAGATTTATACATCTATCAGTATGGCGGAGTAACATACGCTGACTTACTTAATGAAGCAAAGAAAAAATATCCGGAGGCTGACGCAGTAGTAGACATAAGGGTTGAATATACAGGAGATCTTTATTGGATATTTTATGCAAGTCGGAAAAATATATTTTCCGGTATTGCTATAAAATACTCACGAAGCGAGGTTGATTATCCCCCGGAAAAAGAAAAAAATGATCTCATTGATTTTTTAAAGAAATAAGGAAAAATGGAAGAGCTATTTTCACAAAAAATATGATAGGCTCTTTTATCCTTCGTAATATTTACGGATAAGGCAAGTGAAAATATCTCCGTACTATTCCAACTTTACGCTCCCTACCCCATTAACGTCAGCAAATTGAGCCATTGAGAGCGGCTTTTTGCGGCACATGTCCCGCAGGCTTGCGTCAGAAAAAACTATGTACGCCGGAACAGATTCCTTTGCGGCGATTTCTCTCCGTAACTTTTTCAATTTGTCCAGCAAGTCTTCATCAATATCCTCAGATATAATTTGCGTAACAACAAATTCTACGCCGCTTTGCCGCGGTGTTTTTTCATCTGACGTTTTTTGTATATCTAAAAGTTTTTCGCCTTTTTTCTTTGACTTTTTCTCATCAGTGGCTTTTTCACGCTCTTGCGGCAGCTTCATTAAAACTCGCTCTTCCCCATTAAGTAACCCTTCAGCATAACCGAGAGTTACAACGGGATACTCTCCTTCTTCTACAAATAAAAAATTTTTGTCTATTAGGTGATCTAGTATTTGCCGAATCCTGTGCGTTTTTATATCTGACATTATGGCGAAAGTGCTGAGGGTGTCAAAGCCGAAGCGGAGAACTTTTTCGTTTCTACTGCCTCGCAAAATGTCGATTATCATTGTCTTGCCAAAAGTTCTGCCACGTTGTTTCAGACGGAATACGCAAGAGACAATTTTTTTGGCTTCTACGGTAACATCGGTCTCCTCAAATTCCGTTAAACAGTTTGAACAGTTGCCGCAGTTAGCTGACATTTGTTCGCCAAAGTAGGCAAGTAAGCGTCTGCGTAGGCAGTCGTGTCCTGCGGCGTAAAATGTCATCTGTTTAAGCAATTCCAAGTTGTGGGCTTGCAACTCATAGTCTGCGGTTTCTTCATCTTCGTCATGGGTTATAAGGTACTGATTTATTCTCACGTCCTGACCATTGTACAAAAGAATGCAATCCGCAGGAGAACCGTCCCGTCCCGCCCTGCCAGCTTCCTGATAATAGCTTTCTATATTTTTTGGCATATTGTAATGAATAACATAGGACACATTTGACTTATCTATACCCATGCCGAAAGCGTTAGTTGCAACCATTATTGTTTTGCGGTCGTAAATAAAATCGTCCTGATTTTTTCTGCGTTCTTCATCGTTAAGACCTGCGTGATAACGAGTTGCGTTAAAACCGTGCTTAATTAAAAAATCACAAGTTTCTTCTACAGTTTTTCTGGTAGCGCAATAAATTATACCGCTTGCTTCTTTTCGTTTTTCAAGACATTCCAAAAGGGCGATTTTTTTGTCTTTCGGTTTTTGCACTTCAAAGTAAAGATTGGGTCTGTCAAAACCTGTGTTTACGGAGAGAGGTTTGCGTAACGCCAGTAATCTGCAAATATCCTCTCTTACATTAACTGTTGCGGTAGCGGTAAAAGCGGCTACTACAGGGCGAGGTTTAATATTTTTTATAAATTTCGCTATTTGCAGATAACTTGTTCTAAAATCATGTCCCCACTGTGACACGCAATGCGCCTCGTCAACTACAACAAGCGGAATATTGTCCATCGCAAATTCGGACATATCCGCTCTTTGCAGACGTTCAGGAGCGATGTAGAGCAATTTAATCATACCGTTTGTTATTTCGTCCATTGTATCAAAATATTCTCTGCCGCTTAAAGAACTGTTTAGAAATGCCGCACCGTATCCCGCTTCTTTTAATGCGCTGACTTGATCCTTCATTAAAGAAATAAGCGGCGAGATAACGATTGTCATGCCGTCAAGCATGAGGGCAGGTATTTGGTAGCACAGAGATTTTCCAGCTCCTGTGGGCATTACCGCAAGAGCATCCGTCCCTGCAAGAATGGCGTCTATCACTTCTTCCTGCCCGGGACGAAAAGATGAGTAGCCAAATTTTTCTCTGAGGATCGTCAGCTTGTCCATAAAATCTTGTTACCGCACCGGAATCATACGTTGAACTTGAAGAAAATAATGTCTCCGTCTTGGACGATATAATCTCTTCCTTCAACTCGGTATTTTCCGGCTTCCTTTATTTTTGCTTCTGTTCCGTAATTAAAAATATCATCGCATGTATAAACTTCCGCTTTTATAAAACCTTTTTCAAAATCCGTGTGAATAACGCCTGCCGCTTTTGGCGCGGAATCTCCTGCGTGAATTGTCCACGCTCTGCACTCATCTTCTCCAGCCGTAAAAAAAGTTCGCAGGTTAAGCAGTTGGTACGCCGAGCGGATAAGAGAAGAAAGACCCGGCTCTTTTAGCCCAAGCTCCTCAAGGAAGGCAAGTTTTTCTTCTATATTGGTTATGTCCGAAAGCTCCGCCTCGAACTTACCGCAAATACAAATTGCGGTAGAACCTTCCGCCGCCGCTCTTTTTTTCACGGCTTGCACATGAACGTTTCCATCGCCGCCTGCGGCAATGGAGCGGATTCCTTCTTCATCAACATTGCACACATAAAGTTGAGGTTTGGCGGTGATAAAATGGCAATCGTAAATCGCCGCTTTTTCATCATCGTTTAAGTTGGCTAATCGGATAGGCTTGCCGTCCTCAAGCATCGGGCTTATTTTATCCAGTACGGCAAGAACCGCCTCGGCGTTTTTTTTCTCGTTCTGCACTTTTAACATTTTTTCCGCACGTTCTCTGCGTTTGGCAACTCCCTGCAAATCGGCAAGGGCAAGCTCAATGTCGATGGTTTCCATATCGGAAACAGGATCAACTTTATTATTTACATGGATAACATCGGCGTTTTCAAAACAGCGGACAACGTGGGCGTAAACTGCAACCTCGCGGATATGCGAAAGAAACTGATTGCCTAGCCCTTCACCTTTTGACGCACCTTTAACAAGCCCTGCAATATCGACAAATTCCACAGTAGCCGGAATTGTTTTTTTGGGCTTAAAAAGAGCCGAGAGTTTATCAAGACGGGAATCGGGAACGCTTGCGATCCCGACATTGGGGTTAATTGTGCAGAAAGGATAATTAGCCGCCTCAGCCGGAGCGGAACTTAAAGCTGAAAAGATTGTAGACTTTCCCACATTGGGAAGCCCAACAATACCGCAGTTCAATGCCATGCGGAATTGTAACATAAGGAGGTGAAATGTTCAAGAAAAATGTAAATCAATAATTAAAATCTCTGTATTATTACAAACATAAAAAGCAGTTATAAAATTGTACCCTAAAGCATATTGATGCGGAAAAAGCGAAAGATTAACAGACTGTTTTAAAAAAGGAACAGATTTCCCTTTTACAGAAAGAAAAGAATCAGGAAGTCCTTTTTCAGGATGTTTTTCGATCATGTCTTTAAGTTTTTCAATAAACAACTTCATCTCAGGATATTTGGAAACTTGCTCAAGTTCCCATTGGGACACAGAACTGAGAAAGATCAATTTCGCCATTGGCTTCCGCTTCCTCCAGTATTTCTTTAGCTTTCTTTCTTTCTTCATCAGTCCAAGGATGGTCGGCAGAGGTTACTTCAATACGCTCTGTAAAATATTTTGACAGAGCTTCATAAGAAATAACGGTTGAAGTCTGGGTATCTTTCCACGGACCTTCTTCATGGGTAATTTTGCGAAGCCCCATAGCGGAATATTGACCATAAGTATCATATATCATTCTAATAAGTTGTTTTTCTTTATCATTCAGAGATATTTTATCAGGCTCGATAGAGGCTGTTATAGGCAATGAACCATAGCCTTTCAACATATGATAAAGTTTTGGGCAAACAGGTCCATGCATCCACGCCTCAATAGCGTCATTAAAAAGCGGTTTATTGAAAAACGCAAATGAATAACCTTGGCAAAAGTAAATCAATTTTTGAAGTTTCAAATTAGAAATAAGCTCACATTCTTCGTCTTCAGATTCTTCACGGGAAATTTCAAGAATATAATTAGCAACATCAATTACATTAGCCATATGTAACTCCTAATAAAAATATAACCTAAAACAGACATAAAAACTAGCCTTATATTCCAGCGATTATACCCCATATTCATCATTTTTCTTACTTTAAGTTAAGGCAAAAACAGCTTACTACGCCTTAAAATTTCCAGATCTGCCTGAATTTCCTTCGAAAATTAAGGTTTTCGACGCTTGACACGTTTTTTATCATTTGATATGGTAGAAAAAGCGCGGGAATAGCTCAGTGGTAGAGCGCGACCTTGCCAAGGTCGATGTCGCGGGTCCGACTCCCGTTTCCCGCTATAAAATCTTAAATAACTGATTAATTCATTATTTACGATTTGTTAGGGAATAGAGAGTAAACGTGGGAGGCGGATCATAAAATCCATTCCTTACGACAAGCGACCCAAAGGGGCGCATGGCGCGGGTCCGACTCCCGTTTCCCGCTAAAAATCCAACCGTGCTTTTATTTAGCGTTTTTTGGAGGTTACTCTATGCAGTATGAGGGGCAAGTGCGGATACCTTCCGGCTGTGCCATATCAGGCATTATTGACAGAACGGGGCGGCGTATGAGCGGCGAGGCGATTATTAAATCGATCAGCGTCATGCATGACCGATCTAATGGTCTGGGCGGCGGTTTTGCCGCGTATGGAATCTACCCTGAATATAAGGATTATTACGCCTTGCATTTATTCTACGAATCCTCGTCCGCAAAAAGAGAGTGCGAGGAATTTCTTGAGAGGCATTTTGATATTATCAACCTTTCAAAAATCCCGACCAGAAAAATAAAAGAAATTACCGATGAGCCGCTGATCTGGCGGTACTTTGTAACTCCATTGCCGACAAAACTTGCCGACAGTCAGCTTGACGAGTATGAATTTACCGCCAAATGCGTGTTCCGCGTCAATACAAAAATTGAGGGCGCTTATGTTTTCTCCAGCGGAAAAAATATGGGCGTGTTTAAGGCTGTCGGGTTTCCCGAAGATGTAGGGCGTTTTTACAAGCTGGAAGAATATGAAGGTTGGTGCTTTACGGCGCACGGGCGTTACCCGACAAATACTCCCGGCTGGTGGGGCGGCGCTCACCCTTTCGCCCTTCTTGATTATTCAGTTGTGCATAACGGCGAAATATCTTCCTACGATACTAACCGCCGCGCTATCGAAATGTACGGCTACAAATGTACGCTTCAAACCGATACCGAAGTTATTACCTACATTATTGATTATCTGCACAGAAAACAAAAACTTTCTTTTGAAGAAATCGCCTCGGTAATTGCCGCTTCATTTTGGCAGACCATTGAAAAACAACCCGCGAAGGAGCGTGAAATACATGAGTATTTACGCGTAATGTTCAGCGCGCAGCTTATAACGGGTCCGTTCTCTATCCTTGTGGGCTTTGACGGCGGATTGATGGCGTTAAACGACAGACTTAAATTGCGCAGTATGGTCGTTGGTGAAAAAGATGATGTTACCTACATCGCCAGCGAAGAAGCGGCTATCCGTATCATTGAGCCGAACCTTGACAGCGTATGGGCTCCAAGAGGCGGTCAGCCGGTAATCGTCAACATAAACAGAGGTAAAGCATAATGGCATTAAATTTAATATATCCCGAATATGAAATGATAAGGAATTACGACAGATGCATAGTCTGCCGCGCCTGTGAACGTCAGTGCGCCAACGAAGCGCACGAGTTTCTTGAAGATGAAAACAAAATGATATGCGATGATTCAAAATGCGTTAACTGTCATCGTTGTGTTTCACTCTGCCCTACCCGCGCCCTTAAAGTTATAAAAAGCGGCAACACCTACAAACAGAACATGAATTGGAACGGCAAAACGATAGACGAAATCTACAAACAGGCAAATTCAGGCGGCGTATTGTTGTCAAGCATGGGTAACCCGGAAGATTATCCTGTTTACTTTGATAAAATACTTTTAAACGCATCACAGGTTACAAACCCATCTATCGACCCGTTACGCGAACCTATGGAGACAAGAATATCTTTGGGCGCGAAGCCTGAAAAAATAGAACGAGACAACAAGGGCAGAATTATCAACAACCTGCCGCCACAGTTGCACTTGTCTATGCCTATTATGTTCTCCGCTATGAGTTACGGCTCCATAAGTTACAACGCGCATGAAAGTTTGGCGCGCGCCGCCGAAGAACTTGGCATTCTTTACAACACCGGCGAAGGCGGTCTGCATGAAGATTTTTATAAATATGGAAAAAATACAATCGTACAAGTAGCATCGGGACGTTTCGGCGTTCATCACGAATATTTAAATTCAGGCGCGGCGGTTGAAATTAAAATGGGTCAGGGAGCAAAGCCCGGTATCGGCGGACATCTGCCGGGAACAAAAATAGTAGGCGACATTTCCCGTACCAGAATGATTCCCGAAGGAACCGACGCAATTTCTCCCGCGCCGCATCACGACATCTACTCTATCGAAGATTTGCGTCAGCTTGTTTTCTCTTTAAAAGAAGCTACCGATTATCAAAAACCGATAATCGTAAAAATTGCCGCAGTGCATAACGTTACCGCTATCGCAAGCGGCATCGCAAGAAGCGGCGCGGACATAATCGCCATTGACGGCTTCCGAGGCGGAACAGGAGCCGCGCCTACTCGCATACGCGACCATGTCGGCATTCCCATAGAGCTTGCCCTTGCCGGCGTAGACAAAAGGTTACGCGATGAGGGAATCCGCGATAACGTGTCAATTGTCGTAGGCGGAAGTATTCGCTCAAGCGCCGACATTGTAAAAGCGCTCGCTCTTGGCGCGGATTGCGTATACATCGCGTCATCAGCGTTAATCGCTCTTGGCTGCCACCTTTGCAGAAGTTGTCACGGCGGCAAATGCAATTGGGGTATAGCTACGCAGGTTCCAGAGCTTGTTAAACGCCTTAACCCTGACATCGGATACAAGCGCCTTATCAACTTATTGACGGCGTGGCAGCATGAAATAAAAGAAATGATGGGCGGCATGGGAATTAACTCGATTGACGGACTTAAAGGAAACAGGCTTATGCTTCGCGGAGTCGGGTTAAACGAAAAAGAGTTGGAAATTTTAGGAATTAAACACGCCGGAGAATAGGAGCGTAAAAATGAAAAAATTAATTAGCGGAAAAGTAAGGGAAGTATACGACATTTCTGACGAAAAACCATCAGGCGTTTCGGACGACAGACTTGTCATTGTTACAACGGACAGAATTTCAGCATTTGACGTTATCTTGTCAAAGCCTGTGCTCAACAAAGGAAAAGTTTTAAACGCCGTTTCTTTGTTTTGGTTTGATTATACAAAAAACATTATTCCCAATCATATTATTTCAAGTGACTTAAAAGATATGCCCGAATTTTTTCAGAAAAGCGAATTTGAGGGACGCACGGTTTTAGTTAAAAAACTTAAAATATTGCCGTTTGAATTTATCGTTAGGGGATATGTGTTTGGGAATATGTGGGAAGCGTATTCCAAAGGAAAAGAATTTTGCGGTCAAAAGATTGAAGGCAATTATAAACTTGCCGAAAAACTTGCCACTCCTCTTTTTACCCCCTCAACAAAAGCACACGTAGGGCATGACGAATATATTTCCGTTAAGCATGTAGCGGATTCTATCGGAGCCGACTTAGCGAAAAAAATAGAAAAAATCTGTTTTGATATTTACAACATTTGTTATGAGCACGCTTACAAAAAAAACATTATTATTGCCGATACTAAATTTGAATTCGGTCTTGATGAAAACAACAACCTTTTTATTGCCGATGAAGTGCTTACTCCCGACTCAAGCAGATTCTGGAGTCTTTCCGATTACCAAGTGGGAACTTCGCCGAAAAGTTACGACAAACAATTTGTACGCGACTGGCTGCTTAACAACAAAAAAGACGGAGAAATGCAATTTGACAATGTGCCTGACGAGGTGTTAAGCAAAACATCGGAAATTTACGCCGAATGTCTGCGGAGGCTGGTTAATGCCTGACCGTTACGAGAACCCTCTCTGTAAAAGATACGCAAGCACGCAAATGCAGTATATATTCTCGGACGACAATAAATTCTCGACATGGCGAAAACTGTGGATCGCTCTTGCCGAAAGCCAAAAAGAGTTGGGGCTTGATATAAGTACGGATCAAATTGAAGAAATGAAAGCTCAACAAACAAACATCAATTACGAGACGGCTGCAAAAATTGAAGCGGAGACAAGGCACGATGTTATGGCACATATTCGAGCGTTCGGCGAACAATGCCCAAAGGCAAAACCGATTATCCACCTTGGAGCTACTTCATGCTATGTGGGCGACAATACCGACATCATTCAGCAACGAGCCGCTCTTTTGCAAATAAAAAAACTGCTTGTAAACACAATAGCCAAACTCTATGACTTTGCAGACAAATATAAAGCGTTGCCATGCCTTGCCTTTACGCATTTTCAGGCGGCACAGCCGACTACGACCGGAAAACGGGCAACGCTTTGGATACAAGATTTATTATCAGACCTTGAACAGCTTGACTTTACTCTTAACGGCTTAAAATTGCTCGGCTGTAAAGGCACAACCGGAACAGGTGCGAGCTTCCTTTCCCTTTTTGAAGGCGATCATGAAAAAGTAAAATCTCTTGAAAAAAAAATTGCCCAAAAAATGGGCTTTGACAAAGTATACTCCGTAAGCGGACAAACCTATTCAAGAAAAGTTGATTATTACACATTGTCGGTTCTTTCCGGTATCGCTCAAAGCGCGTATAAATTTTCTAACGATGTCCGCCTGCTTTCTCATCTTAAAGAAGTTGACGAGCCGTTTGAGGACTCTCAAGTAGGCTCTTCCGCAATGGCGTACAAAAGAAACCCAATGAGAAGCGAGCGAATCGCTTCCCTTGCCCGTTATGTGACAGTTGACGCTCTTAATCCCGCTCTTACCGCCAGTTCTCAATGGCTTGAACGCACTCTCGATGATTCCGCTAACAGGCGAATATCAATTCCTGAGGCGTTTCTTGCCACAGACGCTATACTTTCGCTTTACATCAATATAGTAAGCGGTCTTAATGTTTATCAAAAAGTAATAGAAAAACATTTAAACGAAGAATTGCCTTTTATGGCAACGGAAAATATTTTAATGCACTGCGTAAAAAAAGGCGGCGACAGGCAGGCTCTCCACGAAAGGATAAGGATTCACTCCGTGGAAGCGGCAAAAGAAATAAAATTGCACGGCAAAGACAACGATTTAATCGCCCGCATTTTAGCGGATTCAGCTTTTGGATTGACCGAAAAAGAAATGAATAATTTGCTGTCAGCGGAACAATTTACAGGCAGAGCGAAAGAGCAAACAGAAGAATTTTTATCTGAAGTAAAAAAAGTTCTTAATTTGAATAAAGAATATTTAGGCGTTGATGTTAAGATAACGGTATAAGGAGGAATGATATGCTTACTGCGATAGTCGGTATAAATTGGGGAGATGAGGGCAAGGGACGCATGGTCGATTTGCTTTCGGAAAAGTACGAAATAATCTGCCGTTATCAGGGCGGCAATAATGCAGGACATACTGTCATAAATGATAAGGGGAAATTTATTCTTAACCTTTTGCCGTCCGGTATTTTACGGGACGGAACCGTAAATGTTATGGGAAACGGCATGGTTATCGACATAGAACATTTGTGCGGTGAAATTGACAAGCTAAAAGAAAAAGGCATTAAGGTTACTCCCGACAGCTTAAAAATCAGCGACAAGGCTTTTATCTGCCTGCCGTACCACAAAGAACAGGACATACTCGAAGAAAATCGTTTAGGCGATAAAAAATACGGCTCTACACGCCGAGGCATAGCCCCCGTGTACGGCGACAAATACATGAAAAAAGGCGTAAGGATAGGCGACCTTCTTGACGGCGGAACCTTAAAACAAAAACTTGTAGATATTATCGAATGGAAAAATATGATTTTTAAGGCTTACGGATCAGGGGTAAAGTTAGACGAAATCATGGCTTGGCTGACTGATTTTGGAGCGAAAATAAAACCCTACATCACCGATACGACTGATTTTTTATCCGCTTCCATAAAAGCAGGAAAAGACATTTTGTTTGAGGCGCAGTTGGGTGCGTTACGTGACATTGATTACGGTATTTACCCGTACACCACATCGTCCCAGACGCTTGCAGCTTACGCTCCCATTGGAGCGGGAATACCCGGCGTTAAACTTGATTGCGTTATCGGCATTATGAAAGCCTTTTCCAGTTGCGTAGGCGAAGGACCCTTTGCCGTTGAAATGTCAGGCGATGAAGCCAACGCCCTGCGTGAAGCGGGAGCCGAATACGGAGCCGCAACCGGCAGACCTCGCAGAGTCGGCGCATTTGACGTACCTGCAAGCCGTTACGGAGTACAAGCACAGGGAGCGAATGAGCTTGCACTGACAAAACTTGACGTTCTTTCTTACCTTGACAAGATTCCAATTTGCACGGAATATGAAGTTGACGGAGTAAAGACCACTCGTTTCCCGTCAGGCACTGCCCTTGAAAAAGCGAAACCTGTATTTCAATATTTGGAAGGCTTCAAAACAGACGTATCAAAATGCCGAAAACCGGAAGACTTACCGGATGCGGCAATTAAATACATTCGTTTTATCGAAAAAGTCGTAGACTGCCCGATAAAATATGTGTCCGTCGGAGCCGGACGCGATGATTACTTGGTGTTGAGGTAAAATCGTGAAAAGAGTATATGTAAACGAAAAATGGTGTTTGGGATGCCACTTGTGCGAATATTATTGCGCTTTCGCCGGAACAAACGAGAGCGATATGGCTCGCGCATTGAAAGGCATAAAAATTAACCCGAAAATTCGCATAGAGGAAAAAGACGGTATTAGTTTTGCCGTCTCTTGCCGTCATTGCAAGGAGCCGTTATGTGTTAAGGGGTGCATTACAGGCGCTTTAACAATTAAGGACGGAGTAATTACGATTGACAGCGACAGATGCGTTAGCTGTTTTACATGTATATTGAGTTGTCCTTACGGAGCGGTGTCTCCTTCGGACGAGGGTGCGGTGCAAAAATGCGAACTGTGCGTTAAAACAGCTTCGGGTACTCCGGCTTGCGTAAAGGGCTGCCCGAATAACGCTATTGTTTTTGAGGAAAGAGGGTGATCATGAAATATGTTATTATCGGGAATTCCGCCGCAGGGATTGGTGCGGTTGAGGGAATCCGGCAAGTCGATAAATCAGGCGAAATTACAATTATCACAAATGAGCCGTACCATACCTATTCACGTCCGTTAATTTCCTATCTTCTGCTTGGTAAGACTACCGAGGAGAAAATGAAGTATCGCGGCGGAAGTTTTTACACTGACAATAAATGCTCTTTGCTCTCCAATGTCTCAGTAACAAAAATTGACTCGGCGGCAAAAAATGTTGTTTTATCAAATAACAAAAAAATTGATTATGACAAACTGCTTGTAGCGACTGGTTCCTCGGCGTTTGTGCCGCCTTTTGACGGGCTAGATTCCGTAAAAGACAAATGCACTTTTATGAGTCTTGACGACGCTAAAAAATTGGAAACCATGCTTGGAAAAGACAAACGAGTACTGATTATAGGAGCGGGTCTTATCGGGTTAAAGTGCGCCGAAGGTATTCACGAGCGTGTAAAGCACATAACGGTAGTTGATCTTGCGTCCCGCATTTTGTCCAGTATCCTTGACGATGACGGCGCGAAAATTATTCAAAATCATCTTGAAAGCAAGGGCGTTGAATTTAAATTGTCCTCAAGCGTAAAAAAGTTTGAAAATAAAAAAGCTGTTTTTGAAAACGGTGGAACTGCGGAATTTGACGTTTTGGTTCTCGCAGTCGGCGTACGCCCCAATACCGCTCTACTGGACGGAATTGCGAAAATTGAACGCGGTATCGTTATAAATGAAAAATCTGAAACTTCGGCTAAAGACATTTATGCCGCAGGCGATTGTACTCAGACAAATGACATATCAAGCGGACAAAATAAAATTATGGCGCTTTTGCCTAACGCTTATATGCAGGGCGAATGCGCTGGGTTAAATATGGCGGGTAAAACCGACGGCGCGAGTTTTGATAAGGCAATCCCCATGAATGCAATCGGGTTTTTCGGACTGCATGTTATCACGGCGGGCAATTACACAGGTGATGTATATACGCAAAACAGCAAGGGCGATTTTAAACGTCTGTTCTACAGCGATAATAAATTAAACGGCTATATATTAATCGGCAATGTGGAAAAAGCGGGTATCTATACTTCTCTTATCCGCGAACGCACACCGCTTGATAAAATCGACTTCAAACTTGTCTGTGAAAAGCCGGGGCTTATGGCGTTTACAAAAGAAGACCGAATGGCAAAATTAGGAGGAATGGCATCATGATTTCAGCGCAAAATTTTCACTTTAGAGAATTAAACAGACGGATAAAAACCGCCAAAGAAACTATCTACTACATAGAAGATTGTTACGGGCAAAGGTATATCGGCAGCGGCATGAGCGGTAAACACATAACGATAAAAGGAACTCCGGGCAACGCTCTTGGAGCGTATCTTGACGGCGGAGTTATCGAGGTTCACGGCAACGCTCAAGACGCCGTAGGCGACACAATGAACGACGGAAAAATTATCGTCCACGGAAACGCTGGAGACGCTCTTGGTTACGCCATGCGAGGCGGCTGTATTTTTATTAAGGGCGATACAGGATACAGAACTGGTATCCACATGAAAGAATACAAAGAAAAAAAACCTGTAATCGTCATCGGCGGAAAAGCAGGAAGTTTTTTAGGCGAATATCTTGCGGGCGGATTGATTATCGTTCTTGGCATCGGCTGTCAGGACATTCCAGTGTGGTATTTTACAGGAACAGGCATGCACGGCGGAAAAATCTTCGTCAGAACAGACCATGAACTTTCCGGGTTACCGGCGCAGGTTACCGAAAAAGTCGCGGACAGCGACGAGTTAAAAGAGATTGCCCCATATGTTACCGAATTTGCGGGACATTTTAACATGGACGCTAAAAAGATTTTAAAAGATCGTTTTTATGTGTTAAAACCTAACGCTAAAAATCCGTATAAACAGCTTTATACCGCAAATTAGTACTAAATTAACAAAAAATATACTAAATTTAAAAAACAAAATTTAGTATAAAAATGTATAATTTTCTCTTGACACTATATAAAAAAGTGTTAAAATCGAAATTGGCGTTTTATTCAAATTTTGTATGAAACGCCCTGCCCTTTGGACAGAACTGTCAAATCTTTTCAACAAAATTGGAGGAAAAAATGAAAAAAATTACTTTCATCGCGTTGGGTCTTGCGCTATGCGCAACGACATTCTTTGTAGCAGGGTGCAAAAAGGGAGCTTCCGGCGACGGTAATGGAATTACCGTAATAAGCAACAAAATTGAAATTGACGAAGCCTTAAAAGGCTACGCCGCCGTATATCAAAAACAAACAGGCGTAAAAGTTACTATAAAAAGCTTTGGCGGCGAGACTCCTTACGCTCCCAATCTTGCGGCAATGTTTAATTCAGGCACGGAGCCTGAAATATTTGTTATCGAAGGTAAAGCCGGATACGAAGATGCAAAAAGATCGGGCAGGCTTAGCGATCTTTCAGGCGAACCTTGGGTAAAAGACACAGATGTCGCTTATATCGATCCCGCTGACGGCAAAGTAATCGGCTTCCCTGTCGCCGTTGAGGGCTGGGGGCTTGGTTACAACAAGGCGCTTCTTGCCAAAGCGGGAATAGACCCCAAAACTTTGACAAATGTCGCCGCCATTAAAGCCGCTTTTGAAAAAATCGAATCACAGAAAAGTCAGCTTGGCATTGAAGCCGTTGTTTCAATGGTTGCCGGTCCCGGTATGACTTGGGTAACGGGGCTTCACGGCTTTAACGCCTACCTTACACTCGGGCTTCCCTACAATCAATCAAGCAAATATATTGATATGCTTCTGAATGGTCAGGTTGACAGCGCCCGTCTTACAAAATTCGCCGAATACTATAATTTGTTATTTAAATACGCTAACAGAAACACCCTTCTTACAGGCGGCTATGATCAGCAGTTAGGTGATTACGCCGTAGGAAAAACAGTGTTTATTCATCAGGGTAACTGGACTGACCCAACATTTAAAGACTTGGGCATCAATTTTGAGATGGGCTATGTTCCGCACGCGTTTCTCGATGAAAATACAGACGGCATTTTTGTCGGCGCTCCATCATGGTATCTTGTAAACCCAAAATCAAAAAATCCTGAAGCGGCTAAAAAATTCCTTATCGCAATGGCAAGCACTCAGGAAGGTCAAGATTACATGGTCAACAAGGCGGGAATGGTTCCGGCGTTTAAGTCATGTAAACTAAGTCCGGCGGGACAGCTTTCCAAGGCTGTTCAGGAGTGGTCAAATCAGGGCAAGATTTACGCGTGGCAGCAGAATGAAATGCCCGACGGCTTTGGCATGAACACACTTGGTCCGATTTTCCACCAGATGGCATCAGGACAAATTGATCCGCAGGGGTTTGTAAAATTAGCTACAGACGCTATTAAAACAATAAAGCAATAGACTGGAGGCTTTATGATTAAAGCAAAATCCAGAGACATAAGCACTAGAAACAGCGCTTTGTTCTTTTTGTTTTTGCTGCCGGCTGTTTTCGCTTTCTGTATGGTCATTGTCGTTCCCTTCATCATGGGGATTTATTATTCATTCACAAATTGGAACGCGATAACAGGCACGGCGGTGGAATGGGTGGGGCTTGATAATTACTTTGCGATAAAATCAGACATTACATTCCTTCACGCGTTCATTATCACTGTAGTTTACGCGGTTATGAATATTATTGTGCTTAACGTTTGTTCATTCTTCATGGCTCTTTTGGTAACAAATAATTTAAAATTTAAAGGAGTTTATCGGGCGGGATTTTTTCTTCCTAATCTGATAGGCGGACTTATTTTAGGTTATATCTGGCAATTCATCTTTAACAACGCCATACCCTCTTTGGGTAAGTCTATCGGCTTTACATGGCTGAATGATCATCTGTTCTTGGCGGATCAGAATACGGCGTTATTGGCGATTGTAATTGTCGGCACATGGCAGTATGCCGGTTATATCATGATGATATATGTGGCGTCGATTCAGGGAATTCCCGATTCATTGTTGGAAGCGGCGGAAATTGACGGCGCGAATTATTTTCAAAAATTAAGAGCGATAATATTTCCGCTTGTGGCTCCGGCGTTTACGGTTTCAATGTTCCTGACTCTTATCAATTCTTTTAAACAGTTCGATGTAAACTATTCGCTTACATTCGGAGGACCTTCGGGTATGTTTATGGGCAAGGCAATCATGACCAACGAGTTCCTTGCGCTGAACATTTACCAGACGGCGTTTGCCTACAATCAGCTTGCGCAAGGGCAGGCAAAGGCGATTATTTTCTTTATTGTAATTGCCGCAATTTCTATGATTCAGGTGCGCGCCAACAAAAAGAGGGAGATAGAGATGTGAAAAAGCTAAATAATATTCTTGAATCTGCCGTGGCTCTACTGAAAAAACCAAAAAAGATTTATATTCTTGAAGCCGTCGCTATTATTGTATTTATAATTTATATGCTTCCGTTCTTATTGGTAATTATAAATTCATCAAAGCCGTCTCTTAAAATCATTATGGATCCGCTTGCGTTTCCGGATAATCCGTCCCAGCTTATAACAAATATTAAAACAGTTCTTGAAAGCCCCAATGTCCGTTATGTGTCATCGTTCTTTTCCACGCTGATTATTACGGTGGTTTCCGTCAGTCTTCTTGTGCTGATTTCTTCAATGGCGGCATGGGTGCTTGTCCGCACCAAAACAAAATTGTCCAGCGCGATTTTTATGGTGTTTGTGGCGGCTATGGTAATTCCGTTTCAGGTTGTAATGTTCCCGCTTATCAGTTGGTTTCATTTTCTGGAAGTAAACCTGGGGCTGTTTGAAACTCCATTCAGGCTTCTGCAAAATTATCCGGGTATTATTTTCGCATACCTTGGATTCGGTTCATCGCTTTCCATATTCCTATTTCACGGGTTTATAAAATCCGTACCCCTTGAGCTTGAAGAAGCGGCTACCATTGACGGCTGTACAAAACCGGAAACTTTTTTCAAAATTGTCTTTCCGATACTTACACCAATTGCCGTTACTGTGATAATATTAAACGGTATGTGGATTTGGAATGATTATCTTTTACCCTTGCTTATACTCGGTTCGGGAAACGAGGTGCGTACTCTGCCATTGGCTGTGGCAGGCTTTGTCGGCTCATTTGTAAAAAAATGGGATTTAATCCTTACCGCGACATTAATGACAATGTTGCCAATCGTTATCGTTTTCCTTATATTACAAAAACACATCATCAAAGGAATGGTAGACGGATCGGTTAAAGGATAACCGTCAATGAGGTCGCAGTGGTGGAAGAAATCGGTTGTATATCAAATTTACCCGCGCAGTTTTTGCGACTCCAACGGAGACGGCATTGGCGATATAAACGGCATTATTTTTAAACTTGACTACATAAAAAAATTGGGGGCTGATGTAATTTGGATTTCTCCGATTTACAAAAGCCCCATGTTCGACAACGGCTACGACATAAGCGATTACACCGCCATCAATCCAGAATTCGGGACGATGGCGGATTTTGATCGCCTTTTAAAAGAAGCGCACGATCTTGGTTTAAAAATTGTAATGGACTTGGTTGTTAACCACACTTCCAATCAGCACCCGTGGTTTCTGGAAAGCCGCAGCAGCAAAGAAAACCCCAAACGAGATTATTATATTTGGCGGGACGGCAGAGACGGCAGACCGCCCAATAACTGGCAGGCATGGTTCGGCGGTTCAGCGTGGACATTAGATGAAACAACAGGGCAATATTTTCTTAACACTTTTTCTCCATATCAGCCCGACTTAAACTGGGAAAACCCGGCTTTGCGAGCCGCCATTTACGACATGATGCGCTGGTGGTTGGACAAGGGCATTGACGGCTTTCGCATGGACGCAATCAGTCTTATTTCCAAACCCAAAGAATTTATTGACGGCGATATAAGAAAAATTATTCCCAATGGTCCGCGCGTACATGAATTTTTGCAGGAGATGAGGCGGGAAGTATTATCAAAATATGACATTATGACCGTAGGCGAAACAGGCGGAGTAACCATTGACGAGGCGATAAAATACGCTAACGCCGACGGCACTGAACTTGACATGGTGATTCAATTTGAACAAATAGAATTGGACGGAGGAGAAACTTTTAAATGGAATGATCGCAAAATCAATCTGGTAGAATTAAAAGCATTGTTTTCCCAATGGCAGACAAGGTTGTATGACCGCGCATGGAACAGCCTGTACTGGAGCAACCACGACCAGCCACGAGTTGTTTCGCGGCTTGGAAACGACAAAAAGTACCGCGAAAAATCCGCAAAAATGATCGCTACATATCTGCACTTTTTACAAGGTACTCCGTATGTTTATCAGGGCGAAGAAATCGGCATGACCAACGCACCCTTTGCCGACATAAGCGACTACCGCGACCTTGAAAGTATCAATGCATACAACGAACTTGTGGAGCAAAAAAAACTTATTCCAAAAGAGGATATGCTTCGCTTTTTGCGAAACAGAAGCAGGGACAATTCCCGCACGCCGATGCAATGGAACACAAGCGCCAACGCCGGGTTTTCATCTGGGAAACCGTGGATTATGGTAAACCCCAACTATATCGAAATAAATGTCGAAAAACAGATGCGGCGCAAAGATTCTGTTTTCGCATATTATCAAAATCTTATTCAATTGCGCAAACAACTCGATATTATCACTTTTGGCAATTATGAGTTGTTACTGCCCGATGACCCCGATTTGTATGTTTATACCAGAAATTACCAAAATGAGGCATTGCTAGTAGTTTGTAATTTTTCACCAAAAGGGAAAATATTCCCCCTACCACAGCGATTTATCGGCTCAAAACTGCTTATATCAAACGAGAAAACATTGGATTTTAAGTTTTCAGCGATTTTAGGACCCTTTGGAACTGCCGTTTTTTACACTTGACAAAAATTTGTATACTTATTACAGTTAATATAATTATATATAATATAGAAAAGAATAAAAAAATGGAACAAAAACAAAGTACAGTTCTTTCTCCTGCCGAAGAGGTAGACGCGCTGGTTGCCAAAGCTCAAACAGCTCTGGCGCAGTACATGGAAATGAACCAAGAACAAATTGATGAAATTGTCCATGCCATGACGTTGGCAGGGCTTGCCAACCACATGCCATTAGCCAAACTTGCCGTGGAAGAAACCAAACGCGGTATTGTCGAAGACAAGGTAATAAAAAATATTTTTGCCACTGAATATATTTGGCATAGTATAAAAAACCTTAAAACTGTCGGCGTAGTCGAAGAAAACGATCTTGAAGGCTATATCGAAGTAGCAGAGCCTGTAGGCATTGTTGCAGGCGTAACTCCCGTAACAAACCCGACTTCCACTACCCTCTTTAAATCGTTAATTTGCACTAAAACCCGCAACCCTGTAATTTTTGCGTTTCACCCGTCCGCGCAAAAATCTTCTATACAAGCGGCGCGGATTGTTCTGGACGCAGCCATTGACCACGGAGCGCCTGAGCATTGCATACAGTGGATAGAAAATCCTTCTATGGAAGCGACTACTTATCTTATGAACCACCAAGGCGTTTCGCTGATTCTTGCGACAGGCGGCGCGGGCATGGTAAAGTCCGCTTACAGCGCCGGAAAACCGGCGTTGGGCGTAGGACCGGGTAACGTACCCTGTTATATCAACAAAAATGTTAATGTTATTCGCGCTTGCACAGATCTGATGATTTCAAAAACTTTTGATCACGGAATGATATGCGCTTCAGAGCAAGCGGTAATTGTTGATGCTGAGATTTCTCAAGAGTTTGAACGCATTATGACCGAAAATAATTGTTACTTCCTTAATGAGAATGAAATAAAAAAAGTTACGGATTTTGTAATTAAAAAAGGAGAAAGACCGAGTTCCAATCCCGCCGCCGTAGGACAGAGTGCCGATTGGATAGCGGAACAATCAGGGGTGAAGGTTCCGCCGCAAACAAAAATTCTGCTTGCTAAATTGCCTGAGCCTTCGTTTAATTATCCGTTGTCGATAGAGACATTAATGCCCGTTTTGGCATACTTCGTTGTTAAGGACGAAGAACAGGGTTTTACTTACGCGAAAAAAATGCTTGAGCTTGGCGGTTTGGGACATTCGGCGGTAATTCACTGCGACAATAAAGAGCTATGCGTACGTTACGGGCAGGAAATGAAAGTTGGGCGCGTAATCATTAATTCTCCGTCTTCTCAAGGAGCTATCGGAGATATTTACAATACTAATACTCCTTCTTTGACATTGGGTTGCGGTTCATTCGGACGCAACTCTACAACATCAAATGTATCCAGCGTAAATTTATTTAATAAAAAACGAATCGCCCAAAGGAGGAATAATATGCAATGGTTTAAAATACCGCCTCGTATTTATTTTGAAAAAGGGTCGATTCAATATTTGGAAAAAATGCCGAACATTAAACGCGCGTTTATAGTTACCGATCCCGTCATGGTTAAATTGGGTTATGTAGACAAAGCTCTTTACTTTTTGCGAAAACGAAGCGACAGAGTGCATTGCGAAGTATTTGCCGATGTAGAACCGGATCCGTCAGTTGAAACAATTCACAGAGGCGTAAGAGCCATGAACTCATTCGCTCCTGACGTGATTATCGGTATTGGCGGCGGCTCCGCTATTGACGCTGCAAAAGGTATGTGGCTATTCTACGAAAATCCCGATACGGACTTTGACGGTCTTCGTTTAAGATTTCTTGACATTCGCAAACGCGCGTTTCATTTTCCAAATCTGGGTAAAAAAGCGCAGATGGTCGCCGTCCCGACAACTTCCGGCACTGGCAGTGAAGTAACATCTTTCTCGGTTATCACAGACAAAGAACATGGCAACATTAAATACCCGCTCGCCGATTATGAGTTGACTCCCGATGTAGCAATAATCGACCCGCAGTTTGTTTCAACCATGCCGAAATCCATTGTAGCTGATACGGGCATGGACGTACTTACCCACGGCATAGAGGCGTATGTATCTGTGCTTGCCTCCGATTTTACAAGCGGGCTTGCGTTAAAAGCCTGCGCATTGGTTTTTAAATACCTTCCGCGCAGTTATGCCGATGAAAAGGACGAAGTAGCAAGGGAAAAAATGCATAACGCTTCTTGTATCGCTGGCATGGCGTTTACCAATGCTTTCTTGGGCATTAACCATTCGCTTGCGCACAAACTTGGCGGCGAGTTCCATATTCCGCACGGAAGGGCAAATGCCGTGTTACTGCCCCATGTAATCGCCTACAACGCGCAAAAGCCTGAAAAATTCCCAATCTTCCCAAAATACAGCGAGTATAAAGCCGATTATCGTTATGCGCAAATAGCAAATCAACTGCGTTTAGGTGGCGGTTCACAAGAAGAGGAAATTGCCGCTTTGATCAATTCAATTTGGAAGTTAATGGAAACATTGAATGTTCCCACAAGTATAAAAGACTGCGGCATTGATGAAAAAGAATTTTTCAGTAAGCTTCCGGTATTAGCTGAAAACGCGTTTGAAGATCAATGTACCACGGCTAATCCCAGATACCCGTTAATAAAAGATTTAGAGGAAATTTACCGAAAGGCATATTATGGAGAAAGGAGTTAATTTTGTATGAAAAATGAATTCGGAACAAAATTTGAGATGGTCTGCGACATTCTGGATCGCCACGAACGCAATCCAAGCAACCTAATCGCGATCTTACAGGAAATTCAGGATGCGTATTCCTATCTGCCGGAAGACATAATGACTTATGTCGCCACGGCTTTGGGAATTTCACCCGGCACTGTATTCGGCGTCGCAACCTTTTATTCGCACTTCACGCTGGATCCAAAAGGCAAATACATTATCAGGGTGTGCGACGGAACTGCCTGCCATGTTAAAAAATCGTCGGAAATTATTGATTATCTGGAAAAAGAGCTTGGACTGAACAAGATTAAAAAAACTACACCTGACATGCTTTTTACTCTGGAAACAGTGGCATGCCTTGGAGCGTGCGGTATCGCGCCGGTAGTCGTAATCAACGAAGAAGTACACGGCTCGATGAATAAGGACAAAACAAAAGAGCTTATTGACAAAATTAAAAAGGAGGAAACCGTAAATGCCTGAAAATATAACATTAGAACAAAGAAAAGAACGGTTCGAAAAATCCGTAGCGTTTAAAAAACCGCGTATTGTTATTTGTGCGGGAACAGGCTGCGTAGCCGGCGGCTCATTGAAAATTTACGAGCATTTCTGCGAAGAGTTGGCAAAGCGGAATTTGAAAATCCCCGTGGAGTTGGAATCAGAGCAGGGAGATTATTCAATCGCGCAAAGCGGTTGTCAGGGTTTCTGCCAGATGGGACCGCTTGTAACGCTAAAACCAAAAGGCATTCTTTATGTTAAGGTTTCCCCGGACGATGTGGCTGAAATCGTAGAAAAAACTTTAATAAACGGCGAGTATATCGACCGCCTGCTCTACACCAGCCCCGACCACGGCGCGCCTGTAAGAGACATGAATAAAATTCCCTTTTACTCGCGTCAACACAGGTTAACGCTTGGATTGTGCGGAAATATCGATGTAAAGAATTTGGACGAATATATTTATCACGGCGGTTATTTTGTGGCGCGGAAAACGGAAAAGCAAATGGGGGACAAAGAAAATTTTGGTATGATTTTAGCTTCCGGTCTTTGAGGACGCGGCGGCGCGGGGGTCCCCACAGGACGCAAATGGGATTTAACCCGTGTACATGAAAGTGATATAAAATACGTTATCTGTAACGGCGACGAAGGAGACCCTGGCGCATTTATGGATCGCTGTGTAATGGAAGGAAACCCTCATTCGGTTCTTGAAGGAATGATGATAGCGGCACACGCGATACATGCCACATTCGGATACATTTATGTCCGCATGGAATACCCACTAGCCGTAAAAAGATTAAGAGAGGCTATTCAGCAGGCGCAGGAAGCCGGTATTTTAGGTGAAAATATTTTCGGCACAGGCAAGAGTTTTAATATCGCCATAAAAGAAGGAGCCGGCGCGTTTGTCTGCGGCGAAGAGTCCGCTCTTATCGCTTCTATAGAAGGACATCGCGGTATGCCGACAATAAAGCCGCCCTTCCCCGCCGAAAAAGGTTTATTCGGCAAACCTACCGCCGTCAATAACGTAGAAACATTGGCGACAATTCCGCTCATTCTTCAAATGGGAGCGGATACTTATGCCAAACTTGGCACGGAGACGGCAAAAGGAACAAAAACTTTCGCGCTCACAGGTCAAGTGGCAAATACGGGATTAATCGAAGTGCCGTTTGGCGCTACACTGCGGGAAATTATCGGTGAAATTGGCGGCGGCGTAACAAACGACGACGGCTCGCTCTGCGGCTGTGATTTTAAAGCGGTGCAGATTGGCGGACCGTCCGGCGGTTGTCTTACGCAAGAACATCTTGATATGCCTTTGGATTATGACAATCTTAAAAGAGTCGGAGCAATGGTAGGATCAGGCGGTCTTGTAGTAATGAATCAAAGCAACTGTATGGTAAAGATAGCAAGATACTTTATGCAGTTTACGCAGAACGAATCCTGCGGAAAATGCGTAGTATGCCGCGAAGGTACGCGCCAGATGCTATTGCTGTTAGACGACATTATCGAAGGCAAAGCCACAGCGGATACTCTTACCCTGCTTGAAGAATTATCTCAGGTGGTTCAAACCGGTTCTTTGTGCGCGCTTGGTAAATCGGCTCCTAACCCGGTATTGTCAACTTTAAAATATTTCAGGGACGAGTATAACGCCCATGTGTTTGACAAACGCTGTCCGACAGGAAACTGCGAAGCTCTTGCGGACTATAAAATTCTTCCCGACAAATGTAAAGGTTGTTCTCTTTGCGCGAAAAAGTGTCCGGTGCAGGCAATTACCGGAGAATTAAAGAAGCCGTTTACCATTGACCCCAAAAAATGTATCAAATGCGGCGTATGCAAGCAGAACTGCAAATTCGAAGCCATTGTAAAAGGATAGGTGAGTTATGAAAAATCAAACTGTAGTAATTGATAGCGCGACCGTTCCCATAGAAGGGGAACGCAATTTGCTGGAACTTTGCCGCAAGGCGGGTATTGAACTTCCTACTTTCTGTTATCATTCGGAAATAAGCGTCTATGGCGCGTGCCGTATGTGTATGGTAGAAGTAGAAGGAAAGGGAATACTTCCCGCCTGCTCCACAAAAGCAGACGACGGCATGGTGATACATACCAACACAAAACAAGTCAGAAACTTGCGCAAGATGATCATTGAATTGATGCTCGCAAGCCATGATCAAGATTGTACCACCTGCCCAAAAAGCGGTGATTGCAGGCTTCAAGCCATCGCAAAGCAATTGGACATAAACCATGTGCGGTTCAAAAAAATGCCCCATGAGGATCCGATAGATTATTCTTCGCTTGCTATATTGCGCGATCCCGGCAAATGTATACTCTGCGGCGACTGCGTGCGCGTGTGCGAGGAAATTCAATCTGTAGGCGCGTTAGGTTTCGCATACCGCGGAGCAAGAGCGCACGTAGTAACCTGTTTTAACAAAGGACTCGGCGAAATTGAATGTGTAGGCTGCGGTCAGTGCGCGAAGGTTTGTCCCGTAGGCGCTCTTACCCCTAAACACCAAATCAGCGGAGTTTGGGACGCTATCAACGATAAAACCAAAACTGTAGTGGTGCAGGTTGCCCCGGCGGTACGCGTCGCTTTAGGCGAATACTTCGGTAAAGACCCGGGATCTCTGCACATGGGAAGAATCATCACCTCTCTTCGCCGCATGGGTTTTGATCGCGTTTATGACACTTGTTTCGGCGCGGATTTCACCGTAACGGAAGAAGGAAAAGAATTCCTAGAACG
This sequence comes from Treponema sp. R6D11, assembly GCF_054786075.1. NCBI lineage: Bacteria > Pseudomonadati > Spirochaetota > Spirochaetia > Treponematales > Treponemataceae > Treponema > Treponema sp. R6D11. The sequence continues at coordinate 33,607 of NZ_BDHD01000004.1, forward strand.
CAAGAAAAGCGGCGAAAACTTGCCGATGTTCACCTCATGCTGTCCCGCGTGGGTTAAATTCGCGGAGCAGTATTATCCCGATTTCTTAAACAATTTGTCTACCTGCCGCTCCCCTCAGCAGATGTTCGGCTCTCTTTGCAAAGAATATCTGTGCAAAGAATTAAACATTACCCGCGAAAACTTGGTGGTAGTGTCAGTAATGCCATGTACAGCGAAAAAATTCGAGGCAAACCGCGATGAATTTAAAAAGAACGGAAACCCCGACGTGGATTTTGTAATTACCAGCAATGAACTTGCGCAGATGATGAAAGAAAACGGCGTCGATTTTGACAAAATGGAACTTGGCTCTTTTGATCTGCCGTTTGGTTATTCCACAGGCGGAGCCGTTATTTTCGGCTCGTCAGGCGGAGTAAGCGAAGCTGTGCTTAGATTCGCGGGCGAAACTCTGGAAAAAGGCTCAGCAAAAGAATTTAAACAGTTACGCGGCGAGGAAGGAATTAAAACGTCAGAAATCGCTGTAGGCGGGCAAAAACTGCAACTGGCTGTTGTAAGCGGTCTTTCAAACGCGCGAAAGTTAATCGACCGTATCCGCAAAGGCGAAGTCCACTACGATTTAGTGGAAGTCATGGCTTGTTGCGGCGGATGCGTTAACGGCGGAGGTCAGCCGATTACGGACGACAGGACTGCTGTTCCAAAACGCGCAAAAGGGCTTTTTGACAACGATAAAATGCTTCAGTTCCATGTTTCGTCGGAAAACCCATACTTACAGCAAATTTACGCCGAAAGTTTAAACCACGAAAAAGCGCACGAGTTATTGCATACAACGTTTGAAAACCGCAAGAGAATCACGCAGGAAGATTTTATGCTTGGAAGTTCCACCGGCAAAAAAGATGTTACTTTGGAAATCTGCTTCGGAACCAGTTGTTTCTTGCGCGGCGCTCAGGATCTTTACAAAGAGCTGATGAATTACATCAGGGAAAATAAACTTGAGGACTCGATTGAATTCAAGGCTACCTTCTGCGGGAAACAATGCAAAAAGGGACCTGTGCTCAACGTGAATGGAAAAACTCTGGAACGCTGTACTTTTGATAACGCAAAGGCTGAAATAAATACTGTACTGAAAAGGTAAGGGTTGTTATGCAACAGCAGACAATTTACACCATTACGGCTAATTGTCAGGATTGTTATCGCTGTGTGCGTGAATGTCCGGTAAAAGCAATAAGCATCAACAATGGACAGGCGCAGGTTGAAGACGATCTGTGCATTAAATGCGGTACTTGCGTGAGGGAATGTCCTCAACACGCTAAAACAGTCCGTTCTGATTTAGAAGAAGCAAAGGCGTTGCTTGACAGCGACAGAATTATAGCCGCCAGCGTTGCGCCTTCGTTTGCCGCCATGTTTCCAGGTGCGCTCAGCAGACGTATTCCTTCAGCTTTACGGCAGTTGGGTTTTAAATATGTAAGCGAAACAGCCGAAGGCGCAAAGTATGTTACGGAACAATCATTTATAACGCCGCAAAAAGGCAGTATCTGCACCGCCTGTCCCGCCGTTGTTAATTTTATCGAAAAGTACCACAGTAATTATTTAGACACATTGATTCCTGTAGTTTCCCCCATGATAGCCCACAGCAGAATGCTCAAAGAGCAACATGCGGACTGCGCTGTAATTTTTATAGGCCCATGCGCCGCAAAAAAGCAAGAGATTTTAAGACCGGAAAACATTAACACTGTGGACGTTGTTTTAACATTTACAGAACTTTTAGAATGGCTTTCTTCCGAAAATATTCAATTAGAAAATTGTTCCGAAAGCAGCTTTGATCAATTTTATGAAACAGGCGACGCGCGGCTTTTCCCCATTCAGGGCGGAATGTTAAAAACCGGCAATATTCAAAATGACGGAACGCAGGCGAACATACTGCACTTAAGCGGCGCGGAAGATATTTTAGAGTTGTTTTCGGACAATCCCGATTTTGACGGCAAACTTATTGAGCCGTTGTTTTGCAAAGGCGGCTGTATCGGAGGACCTTGTTACGGAAAAGAAAAAAAAGAAGAAGCCGGTCAGAATCTGTTTTCAAGACGGGAAAGCGTAATATGTTACGCCGAAGCTGCTGGTAAAAATGACAAGAAATTTCCACCGCGAAAAATTAATCATCTGCCTAAGTTTGTATTAGACGATCAAAAACAAGCAGATGTAACAGAAAATCAAATCCACAAAGTCTTGGAACTTACCGGAAAAATAGACCCTGAGCTTCAACTTAACTGCGGCGCTTGCGGCTATAAAACTTGTCTGGAAAACGCCGCCGCCGTTGTGCGCGGCATGGCTGAACCGGAAATGTGTATTCCCTATATGCGCCGCCTAGCACAACAGCGCACTGACAGAGTTATAGACACAACGCCCAACGGAGTTGTGGTTTTAGACAGCGAATTGTGCATAGTTAAGATGAATCCGGCTTTTCAAAAAATGTTTACATGTAACAACGGTATTTTAGGAAGACGCATTTCTTACCTTGTAAACGCCGACGGTTTTGAAACCTTACATTCCGGCGCTGCTGAAAAAAGCGAATCCATTCAAACAAAGTACGGCATAAAGTACCATGAAATTCTTTATGCGTTACGTGAAGAGAACCAGTATGTAGGAATTTATTCCGATATTTCCAAACTTAAATATGATTCTGGACAATTGGATACAATAAAAACACAAACTTTAATGCATGCAAGAGAGTTCTTAGATCATCAAGTGCGCTTTGCGCAGGAAATGGCGCATTACTTGGGTAAAAGCACCGCCCAAAGTGAAGAAATAGCAAATCGTCTGATTGGGCTGTATAAAGAAGACAGCGGTGAAACAACATGAAATTCTTTGATGATTTTCTTTGTCAAAAAAATAAAAAAAATCATCACGTATGCGGAGATTATTGTCTTTACGAGCGTTCCGCGTCCGGTATGGTTTATGTTGTATGCGACGGAGTTGGATCAGGAATTTACGCCAATATATCCGCCATCACATGCGCCAACCGTATTTTGGAATTAATACGGGGAGGAATGTCTATACGGCTAACCAGCGAAACAGTAGCGGCGTCCATGCATCGAGCCCGCAAAGAAGATATTCCTTTTGCCGCTTTCTCGGTAGTTTCAATTTCACCTGACGGTCAATATACAGTTTATTCTTATGAATCGCCAAACCCGATCTTAATACAAAACAACCATGCGACAGTCCTTACTCCTCGTTTTTATACGACCGGCTTTGAAGTAATAGGCGAATCTACCGGCGCTTTTAATTTGGGAGATTCTCTTTTAATGTTTTCCGACGGTGTAAGCCAGGCGGGTCTGGGACATGGATACGGCATGGGTATCGGATCAGACGGAGTTTCTTCTTATATAAACCTTAATTACAAACCAAATGATATTATCGGCAATCTTCCGTGGCGAATTGTTGAGATGTGCAGAACTGTATCAGGCGGAAATTGCGAGGACGATACTACCCTTGTTCTTCTTCATTGCAGAGAGGCAAAAGAATTAACGCTACTTACGGGACCGCCTTCCAATCGTTCTATGAATCATAATTATGCTCTTAATTTTAAAAATATGCCGGGGAAAAAAATCATCTGCGGCTCCACAACTACGGATATTATATCTGAGGAATTAGGCTTAAAAGTAGAAACAATATCTATGGGTAAATCTTACGGGCAGTTACCGGAATATCGAATTGAAGGAATTGATTTAGTAACAGAAGGTGCAATTACGTTGAATCAGGTTAATAATATTTTGGACGAGCCGGTAGAGCGGTTGTCAGATGATTCCGTAGCAGAACGCCTTTGCTTTATGTTGCACACTGCGGATATTGTTTATTTGATGATTGGAAACGCGGCAAATTCTGCGCATGATGATTTGATATTTAAACAGACGGGCATCCAAATCCGCAAAAATGTAATACGCCAAATTGCGGAAAGATTAAGAAAATTGGGCAAATTGGTCGTTGAACAGTATTATTAAAATATACCTCTTTTTTATTGCCTTGACATTCAAGTTAATTTTTAATAAATTAAATTAAAGGCATTTACCGGAGGGTGATACCATTTGCGGAATTATCGGTTATGTAGGGAATGAGGACGCTGTCCCAATTATTGTTGAAGGGCTTAAAAAACTTGAATACCGTGGATACGACTCCGCCGGTATAGCGGTTTACGCGAAGAACGGTTTTGACGTGATAAAACAAAAAGGTCGCCTTACCGCTTTGGAATCGCGGCTGTCTGAGCGTCCGCTTTCTGGACATCTGGGAATTGGTCATACGCGGTGGGCGACGCACGGAGAGCCGTCGGATATAAACTCCCACCCGCACATCGGGAGTAAAAATAAAATTGCCGTTGTTCATAACGGCATAATAGAAAATTATAAACTTATAAAAGAACGCCTTGAACACAGCGGAGTAAAATTCGCATCGCAAACGGACAGCGAAGTAATCGCGCAATAAGAGGAACATCATTACAACGGCCATTTGCATGAAACGGTAATCCATACCGCAAATGCCATGGAAGGTTCTTACGCTCTTGGTATCATGTGCGTTGACGAGCCGGATATCTTAATCGCTATAAAAAAAGACAATCCGCTTATTATAGGAGTGTCAGATAACGGAAACTTTATCGCGTCAGATGTGCCTGCCGTGTTAAAACACACAAACAAAGTTTACTACCTTAACGATAAAGAAATCGCGGTACTTAAAAAAAACAGCATACAATTTTTTAATATTGATAAAGAGCCGATTGAAAAAAAAGTGGAAACCATAACATGGAATCTTGACAGCGCGGAAAAAGGCGGCTATCCGCATTTTATGCTTAAAGAAATTATGGAACAGCCTAAAGTTTTGCGCGATACAATCAACTCGGCGTTAAATAATTATAAAAGCGTTATTGATAAACTTGACGTTTCAAAATTTACAAAAATTATAATAACAGCCTGCGGCTCCGCGTACAATGCCGGAGTTACTGGTAAATATGTGTTTGAGCGCTTGTGCAGATTCCCCTCCGTAGAAACCGAGCTTGCTAGCGAATTCCGTTACAGGGACGCGGTAATTAACGATAAAACGCTTGTCATTTTGATAAGCCAGTCGGGTGAAACGGCGGATACTATTGCTGCTTTGCGCGAGGCAAAATCAAAGGGAGCGGTAACGCTTTCAATCGTCAATGTTGTCGGCAGTACAATCGCCAAAGAAGCGGATTACTGTATGTTTACCTCCGCTGGTCCAGAAATTGCCGTGGCGACTACAAAAGCGTTTTCCGCGCAACTTGTTTTGTTATATGTTTTGGCTATTTGGTTTGCCGTTAAATTGGAAAAATTATCAAAGGAAGAAGAACAAAAATTAATGGCTGAAATAAACGCCCTGCCTGAAAAAACAGAACATATACTAAAACAGATTGATTCAATTCAAAAGTACGCTTCTGAGGCTGTAGTTTACAAAAGTATTTTCTTTATCGGAAGAAACATTGATTACGCAATCTCGCTTGAAGGCTCTCTTAAACTTAAAGAAATTTCCTACATTCACTCGGAAGCATATGCGGGCGGCGAATTAAAGCACGGCACTATCTCGCTCATAGAGGAGGATACGCTGGTTGTCGCGCTCTCAAATTGCGATTCGCTCTACGGAAAAATTATGAGCAATGTGGAACAGGTTATCAGCCGAGGCGCAAAGGTACTGGTTATAGGCAGTTGTCCGGCAGACAATTTAAAAGCGGACAAAAATTTTGAGGATAAACTCTATATTATCGATCTTCCAAAATGTTCAGAGCTATTCTCCCCTTCCCTGTCGGTTATTGTTTTACAGCTTTTCGCGTATTATGTCGCCGCGAATAAAGGGCTTGATATCGACAAGCCGCGCAACCTAGCAAAAAGCGTCACTGTCGAATAACAAAGGGCGGCTGAAAAATGGGAAGCGCTTTAATAGTATCAAGTTCAGAAAAAGATACATCTATTTTTTCCACATTGTTAAGCGAAGCTGAAATTTCTTTAATTAAATGCGTACAGTCTTGCGAGAGCGCAAACAAACTTGTTTTAAAACAAAATTTCGATTTAGTAATTATCGATCCTCCTCTTTCAGATGAATCGGGAGAAAGTTTTGCGCGCTATATTGCCGGCAAAGGAGTATCTCAGGTTATCCTTATTGTAAAGGAAGAATCTTTGGATTATGTTTTCGCGGAATATGAGAAAGACGGCATTTTGACAATTTCCAAACCTATTGATAAAATTGGTTTTAGGGCGGCGTTGTCTATCATAAAAGCCGTTCAAAGCAGGGTAAGGCGTGTACAAGAAGAAAACGCGCAGTTAAAGCAAAAGATTGAGGACATTCGTATAATTGACCGCGCAAAGTGTTTGTTAATTTCCTGCATGAAAATGAGTGAGCAGGAATCTCACAGGTATATTGAAAAACAGGCTATGGATATGCGATCATCAAAAAGAAGCGTCGCGGAGGGGATACTAAAAAGATATGAGAACTTTTAGAAAGCTAAATGAAGAATGTGCCATTTTTGGCGTAAGTTTAAACACTGACGAAGCCGCCGGTATTACATATAACGGATTGCTTTCGCTTCAACACCGAGGGCAGGAAGGAGCCGGCATTGCCGTTGCTTTTAACCGCAGTATTGTATGCCATAAAGACGTAGGTTTGGTTAACGAAGTTTTTTCAGGCGAAGAATTTAAAAAATTACCCAGAGGAAATGTTGCCGTAGGGCATACGCGTTATTCGACAACCGGACATAACACAAAAGAAAACGTAGGACCATTTGTTACGGAATATTTAACTGGCAGAATAGCGACGGCGCATAACGGAAATGTTACAAACGCTTCCGAGATTCGCAAAGAACTGACAAGCCTTGGACTTCATTTTGGAGCGACTAGCGATAGCGAGGTTGTTTCCTCGTTAATCGCGTATTTTATAACAAAAGAAAAAAGTTCTATTGCGGGAGTTACCGCCGCCGCAGGTTATCTAAAAGGCGCGTTTTCCCTAATCATAGCGACAAGTAAAAATAAATTGATAGCTGTCCGCGACCCAAACGGTTTCCGTCCTCTTTGCATCGGGAAAAATTCTACGGGTTGCGTTGTCGCCTCCGAGTCCTGCGCTCTTGACGCCTGCGGCTTTGAATTTGTACGCGATGTTCTGCCCGGCGAAGTTGTAATGATGGAAAGGGGCGAGATAACGCAGGAAGGCGTCAAACTTGAAAAAAAAGAAACAGATCACGGGCTTTGTATTTTTGAGTATGTGTATTTCGCGCGCCCCGATTCCGTAATTGACGGATTAAGCGTTTACAACGCACGCTATAACATGGGGCTTGTTCTTGCGCAGGAATATCCCGTGCAAGCCGATGTTGTCTGCGGCGTACCAGACTCAGGACTTGAAGCCGCTTACGGTTACAGTGCCGCAAGTGGTATTCCGCTAGTTTCAGGTTTTGTAAAAAACAGGTACATTGGACGCAGTTTTATTTACCCGACTCAGACCCAACGCGACAGCGCGGTAAGGTTAAAACTCAATCCATTATCCGCCATTATTCGCGGAAAAAGAATCGTTCTTGTAGACGATTCAATTGTGCGCGGCACAACAAGCGAAAAAATTGTAAAGAGTCTTAAAAACGCCGGAGCAAAGGAGGTACATGTGCGTATTTCATCTCCGCCTTTCCGCCATACCTGCCACTACGGAACCGACATTGACAGCGAGGAAAATTTAATCGCAAATAAAATCAGTCTTGATGAAATATGCCAAAAGATAGGCGCAGACAGCCTTGGATACATCAGCATAGAGGGACTTAAAAAAGCGTGTGATAAATGTACTTTGCCGTTCTGTACATCTTGTTTTACGGGGAATGGAGATTTTGTCCGCTCTAAAAAAGATGTGTTTGAGTGATCATAGCACGCGAAAAAATCCGCACTTTAGATACAATGACTCATTGTAACCCGTAAGCACCGGATGATCCTGCGACTGAAAGCGGAAATCTATCTGTACAAGGCGGCGTTCCGCATCTGCGGCGGCATCGGTAATCATCTGCTTAAAAATAATTTCGTCTACTGCCTGACTGCATGAACAAGTAATAAAGATGCCGCCGGGACGGACAAGCCGTATCGCCCGCAGATTTATTTCTTTGTAGCCCCGTAACGCTTCTTCAAGAGAACTGCGTGATTTAGCAAACGCCGGCGGATCGAGTATCACCATGTCAAATTGTTCTTTGCGTTTTACCAAATTACGCAATTCGTCAAAAACATTGGCTTCTACCGCTGTTACACGATCCGCAACTCCGCAAAGAGCGGCGTTTTTTTTGGCTGTTTCAAGAGCAGATGCAGATGAGTCAAGCAGAGTAAGTTTCACCTGTGAACCAATTGCGTTAAGACCAAAACCGCCAGTATATGAGCAAGCGTCAAGAATATGCAGTTCTTTCCCCGATTCTTTTTGCAGCAGAGACGCATATTTGCCGCAAAGAATATGATTGTCTCTTTGATCCAGAAAAAAACCTGTTTTTTGCCCCTGCGGTAAATCTACAATAAAAGGTAAGCCCCCTTCAAAAATTACAATTCCGCCTTCGGGAAAGGAGCCTTGCAGTACTCCCTCACGCAGGGGAAGCCCCTCCAATTCACGGACATGAGCGGCGGATTTCTCGATAATGCCGCAAAGAGCGCCGTCTGGAATAAATGCCGCAGGATATGTTACGCCTTCTTGCGTATCCGCCGTTTTAGCAATTGTTATCACTTCTTGAAGCGCCTCAATTATCATTTCTTTGCGGCTGTCCATTCCCCAGACAAGAAATTGAACAGAGAGCCAAAAGCGAGGAGTGCCAAGTGCGGATTGTACAAGTTCAAAAGTCAGCGGACGTTGCGTTACGGCGGATTCAATTTCAGCTAACGACCAGCCTGCAAAACAGTCGATTATAAGACCGGGTAAAAAATCAGCTTCCGCAAAAACAAGCCGCGCAGGTTCAACGGAAAGGTTACGGAAAAATTTGCGTTTAAGGACAGCTTCGCGGATACGGCGTTTAAAAAAACCTTTATCAATTCCTTCTTTGGAAGGACTGTACAGGCGCGCGGTGATTTTAGAATTTGGGTTTACTATCGCCCTGCCAAGATATTTTTTGCGAGCGCTTTCCACGTCGGCGCATTCGCCGGGAACAAGTTGCGCTTTTTCCTTGCCCTCCAACACGCTGTCAATTTCGTTGCCGTAGACCCAAGGATGTCCGAGCAGAATACGATCTTCCTCGCCCTGTTTTAAAATTATCCGTTTCAATATACATACAGATTACCACTATTGACGCTGTTATGCCATAGCGTTGACTAAAAATTGTAATTTAAATAGTATAAAATTAAATAATGAAACCTGTTACCGGACGCAGTTTTATTCCTTCTTATGCGCTAACCTTCACAGTTTTTGCTGTTGTTACGCCATACCTTGCCATTATGGTGCGGAATTTAGGTTACAGTCCGTTTTGGGTCGGGATACTGCTCGGTATTTTTGAAGGCTCCGCAATAGTCGGTCCTTTTTTATTCGGCTATTGGGCTGACAAAGCCGGCAATTACCGCGCCCCAATATTCGTTTCCTGCGTACTTCCAATTTTAGCCGCAATTCCGCTTGTGCGATTTATTCACCCTATCATTAGCGCGTTTTTACTTGCTGTTCTGGCATTCGGTTTCCGTTCAACGGCGTCTTTGTTGGACTCGATAACTACCATCAGAATAGGAAAAAGCGGCGATTACGGAAAAATACGCGCGTATGGATCTATCAGTTTTATCATTTTTGTGCTTTTTCTTCAGTGGACTCCGTTTTTAAAACCAGATAACGCAAAAAATATCTCTTTTTGGATTGTTGTAACTTCATTTGCGGTTATCATCTATCTGCTTATTCTTCCACGCACTCTTTTTCTTTCCGTTGAACATGAACACGATAAAAATAACGGAAATGAAAAAGGTATACCTCTTCTTTCGATTTATTTTCTTGGCGGTTTTGCGATTATTTTTCTGTGCCGTTTTGCAATGTCGTCGGTCTACACATATTTTCCGTTGTACTTAACCGAGTCTTTGCATTGGGATGCGGTGGGGATAATGTTTGCTTTGTCTTCAGCGTCGGAAGTTCCATTTATGTTTATTTCCGTAAAATTGCTTCGTCGTTTTAGCGCATTGTCGCTTCTTGCCGTTTCCGCCGCCGGAATCGCCCTGCGGCTTTTGCTGTGGGCGCTTTTTCCTAACAAACCAGTCATCATTGCGGCGCAACTTCTTCACGCTTTGTGTTTTGGAACATATCACCCTGCGGCTGTGCAATTTATATCATCGGTCTTTCCCGCCAAAAAACGCGGTATAGGAATGCCCATGTATCTTGCCCTTGGCTCCGGGCTTCCCGCTCTTTTGGGCAACATGACAGGCGGAGTTTTAGTGGAATCTATCGGGTATCGTTTGCTTTTTGCTGTTTACGCGGGTGTCGCGGCGATAGCCGTGGTGATTTTTTTGTTTACCAAGAAGAGATCACACAAAGAACACGAAGGGTGAATTGTTTGCGGTCTGTCCCTTGTAAAATATCTCTTAAAATGGCATATTTAAAGTAAATAAGGGACAAAGAATGACCGCGTATTTAGCGTTGGAAAACGGAACGGTATTAAAAGGCGAATATTTTGGCGCTCAGGGCGAAGTTATAGGGGAAGTCGTCTTTGCTACCGGTATGACCGGCTATTTGGAAACCCTTACCGACCAAAGCTACTATGGGCAAATCGTTCTGCAAACTTTTCCGTTAATCGGTAATTACGGAGTCATTCCCTCCGACTTTGAAAGCGCCAATGTAGGGGCAAGAGCATACATCGTAAAACACCCATGTAAAAACCCGTCCAATTTCCGCAGCGAAGGAACTCTTGACGCTTTTTTAAAAGAACGAGGTATTATCGGTTTATACGGAATCGATACAAGAGCGCTTACAAGAATCATAAGAGAAAACGGAGTAATGAACGGAAAAATTATGGCAACCCCGCCTACGCCGACAGACATTGAACAAATAAAAGCGTATTCAATTGTTAACGCAGTCGCCGCCGTGTCATCGCGTACTATTACAAAAACACTGCCTAAAAATTCGCAGGTAAAAAAGCGCGTAGCATTAATGGACTTTGGCGCAAAACGCGGCATAGCAAACGCACTCGCGGCGCGCGGGTGTGAGGTGTGGACATTTCCGCACGACACAAACGCTCAGGAAATTTTAAAAATGAAACCTGACGGGATAATGTTAAGTAACGGTCCCGGAGACCCGTCGGAAAAAGCCAACGACGGAATTATCAAGACTCTAGGCTCTTTGCAAAAAAGCGGCGTAACAATATTCGGTATATGCCTTGGACACCAACTGCTTGCCCTTGCAAACGGCTATTCAACAAAAAAATTAAAGTTCGGTCATCGGGGGGCGAATCAGCCTGTTAAAGAAACATCGACAGGGCGAGTGTACATCACAAGTCAAAACCACGGATACGCCGTTGTTGCAGATAACGGTTCTTTTATCAACGTAAACGACGGCACTTGCGAAGGGCTTGATTACGGAAAATCGTTCTCTGTGCAATTTCACCCCGAAGCGTGCGGCGGTCCGTTGGATACTTCCTTTTTGTTTGATAGATTTATCGAAAGGATGGGCAAATGAATTTTTCGGAAGATAATGTTATAGCTTACTTTCAACCGATTCTTTCCGCAGACTCAAATGATGTATACGCTTTTGAAGTTCTTGGGCGCTATATTGATGAAAACGGAAAAGTTAATTCTTTAGGTCCTTTTTTTAACAACCCTGATACCTCGCCCGAAGAAGCTTTAAAAGTGGACAGAATAGTAAGAAGATACGCCATGAAAAAATACGCGGAAGAAAAAAGAACCGAGTATCTTTTTATCAATATAAGGTTGGCGTGGCTTTTGCCGTATGTGGAAAATCCGGAAGACATGAAAACTTTAAAGTTGGCAAAAGAATTCGGCATTCCCAATGAAAAACTGGTTATAGAAATTACGGAAGAAGACTTTAACGCAAGCGAAGAATATCTTCGTGCTATAGTCCACTACAAAAAAGCCGGATGCAGAATAGCGTTAGACGATTACGGAAAAGAAGCCAGCAATATTGACAGGTTGGCAAAACTTCAGCCTGACATTATTAAAATAAATATTGATTATATTCATAACAGCGAAACCTCTTATCATTACCGTGAGTATTTACATGCTATTGCCGCCTTTGCCGATTCCGTAGGCATCGAAGTTCTGCATGAAGGCGTGGAGACGGAACGTCAGCTTGATATTTGTATTTCATCTAAGGGAAGATTTTATCAAGGATTTTTACTTGCGCTTCCTCAACCTTCTATGATCGATCCAGATGTTAACAAGTTTGTTTTTTCCGCGTTAATAGCAACCGCTTATTCGGCGATTCAAACTAAGGTAACCGAAGCGGAAACCTTAAAAAATTCCATTGATGTTATGGTTGAGCGTTTCTTTAAAGAAAACCCTTTTAGTTATGAAAAGATAATCAATAACGAATACCTTACTAAACTTTTCCGCGCGTTACCGGAAGTGATACGCATTTATTTGTGCAACAGAAAAGGCGTACAACTTTCCAATAATATCGAGAAACAAGAAGAAAAAGTTGTATGCAGAGAATTTAAAAATAAAAATTGGGCATGGCGCGGATATTTTCATGAAATAATAAAGGCTTTTATCCGAGGCAGAAGAAGCTGTCTAACAAACCCGTACCGCGATTTTACCACAAAAGAAAAGATATGCACCTATTGTTATGCAATAAACGACGATGTGTTTTTATTGGCGGATATTATAAAAGAACCGGATAGGATAACCTATAATGTCTCTGGATAGGAGAGTAAGCACCGGAATGCCCGGTCTTGACCAAGCCATCGACCTTCTGCGGTTAGGTGACAATGTAGTGTGGCAGGTGCAGTCTATTGATGATTACCTTAAAGTTTTGCGTCCGTATATTCAGCAAGCAAAAAAAGACGAGCGCAGGCTTGTCTACTTCCGGTTCGGCAACCATGCGCCGTTAATGGCGGATAAAGAGCCTTCTATTACATACAATTTTGACACTTCCGAAGGTTTTGAGTTATTCGCGCTTAAAGTCCACGACATTATCGCCAAAGAGGGATTAAAAGCATTCTATGTGTTTGATTGCCTAAGCGACTTGCTTGAAAGCTGGTGTTCCGACATGATGGTAGGCAATTTCTTTCGCATAACTTGTCCTTTCCTGTTCGTACTTGATACTATCGCCTACTTCGCCCTTATTCGCGGCGCTCACACCCACGACACAATCGCGCGTATACGCGAAACTACCCAGCTTTTGCTTGATGTATACAATGTTGACGATAAATTTTATATTCACCCGCTAAAAGTATGGGAACGCTACTCTCCCACTATGTTTTTTCCGCATCTTATTGACGGCGATAAAGCTATTTCAATTACCTCAAGCGCGGACGCCGCAACTTTGTTTTCGCGCGTCAGCCGAGGCGGACAGCCAAGGGATCACTGGCATATTACTTTTGATCATGCGCATTCATACTTAACACGCGATGAAAAATCTCAGGAAGAGATAAAAAAACTTCTTGCCGGCTGGATTATCGGTAAAGAATTGCGCATAACAAATCTTATTATGAAGTATCTTACGCTAAGAGATATTCTTGACATCGCAGAAAGGGAAATAGGAACCGGTTTTATCGGCGGAAAAAGCGTAGGCATGCTTCTTGCAAGAAAGATTTTGGAAAAAGACGCCGGAGAAATAATTAAAAACCACTGGGAACCGCATGATTCATATTATCTTGGCTCTGATATTTTTTATACTTTCATTGTACATAACGGATTGTGGGATTTACGAATTAAACAAAAAACTACAGAAGGATATTTTACAGTAGCAAAAGAATTGCAGGAAAAAATGCTGCAAGGTAAATTCCCAGTTAATATTATGGAGCAGTTTATACAGATGCTGGAACATTACGGGCAAGCGCCCATAATTGTCCGCTCAAGCTCTTTGCGCGAAGATAACTTTGGCAACGCCTTTGCCGGAAAATACGAAAGCGTCTTCTGCGCCAACCAAGGAACTCCCGAGGAGCGTTATGCGGCATTTGAACAAGCGGTGCGCACAGTCTATGCCAGCACCATGAATGACGACGCTCTTGCTTACCGCCAACGACGCGGGCTTACCAATCAGGACGAGCAGATGGCGATTCTTGTTCAGCGCGTTTCCGGCAATCATTACGATGAGCTGTTTTTTCCGCACATTGCCGGCGTAGGAAATTCCACCAATTTGTATGTGTGGGACAAGTCAATGAACCCGGAAGCCGGTATGCTTAGGATTGTATTCGGTCTTGGAACACGCGCTGTGGATCGCGTCTCCGGCGATTACGCGAAAATAGTCCCGCTGGATTGCCCAAACAAAGGACCGCCTGTAAGCTACGGCGATGAAAAAAAGTTTTCCCAGCATAAAGCCGATGTACTTGATTTATCCAACAACAAACTAACGGAAGTCCCTCTTGAAAAACTGGCAGACGGAGATTTAAAAACCGACAAAGAAATATTTTTTACGACAGATACCGCGGCAATAAATCGAATGCGCGAGCTAAGAATTAATTCCGCATCAACTCCCAGAATCCCCGATTTTAAAAAGTTGTTAAACGAAACAGGGTTTCCCGAATTTGTCCGCACCACGCTTTCAACATTGAGTACGGCTTACAACTACCCTGTTGATATTGAGTTTACAGCTAATTTTACACCTGACGGCGAATTTAGATTTAATCTTTTGCAGTGCCGCCCCCTGCAAACAAAGGGAATTGGAAGAGTCATGGAAGCCCCGCAACCAAGACAGGAGCAGATATTTTTCTCATCAACGGGCGACTTTATGGGCGGCAATGTCAGACTTCATTTTGATTATGTAGTTTTTGTTAAAGCGACAGAATATCTTGAGTTAGTAGATCAGGACAAATATCAGGCGGCAAGAATAATCGGTTTTATTAATCAAAAACTAAAAGACAAAACAGTTTTATTAATGGGACCGGGACGGTGGGGAACTACCACGCCGTCTTTGGGCGTACCGGTTAATTTCAGCGAGTTATGCAACATGGCGGCGTTGTGCGAAGTATCGTACTTAAAAGCCGGTATAGTGCCGGAATTGTCTTTTGGCAGCCACTTTTTTCAGGACATTGTGGAATCCAATATCTTCTACGCCGCAGTTTTTGACGGAGAGCCGGGCATTGTATTCTGTCCGGATCAAATCTTATCAAAAAATAACTTGTTTGCGGAAATTTTACCGGAAGAAAAAAAATGGGAATCCGTAATACATATAGCTAAAACGCCTGGTTTGATACTACATTCGGATATTACAAACCAAAAACTACTTATTTATTGGGATAAAGATGCAGTATAATGGACTTATAAACAAGTCCTGTGATTTTATAAGGAAGGATAAGGCTGATGCCGCTTGATAAAAACATAAAAAAGACGATGGTTATAGGCTCAGGTCCGATTGTAATTGGACAGGCGGCGGAATTTGACTATGCCGGAACGCAGGCTTGCCGTGTTTTAAGGCAGGACGGCATTGAAATAGTCCTTGTCAACTCCAACCCCGCCACAATAATGACAGATAACAACATCGCCGACAAAATATACATTGAGCCGCTTACGCTTACCACAGTTAAGCGCATTATCGAAAAAGAACGCCCGGACAGCATATTATCCGGTCTTGGCGGGCAGACGGGACTTACTCTCTGCATGCAATTAGCCCGCGATGGTTTCCTAAAAAAAATGAATGTACGCTTATTAGGTTCTTCGCCTGAAACGATTGACAAAGCGGAAGACAGGAAACTTTTTAAGGAAACCATGCAAAACAACGGTCAGCCTGTAATTCCTTCGGTAATTGCCACCGATGTGCAGACGGCTGTTAAATTTGCCAATGAGCTTGGCTACCCTGTGATTGTTCGCCCCGCCTTTACGTTGGGCGGTTCAGGCGGAGGTATTGCGTCTAACGAAACTCAACTTAAAGAAATTTCCGCAAACGGACTTTCTCTGTCGCCGATAAATCAAATTTTAGTGGAAAAATCCATCGCAGGTTGGAAGGAAATCGAATTTGAAGTAATGCGCGACCGCGCAGGAAACGTAATTACTGTTTGTTCAATGGAAAACTTCGATCCTGTCGGTATACACACAGGCGACAGCATAGTTATCGCTCCTTGCGTTACGTTAGCTGACAAAGAATACCAAATGCTCCGCTCCGCCGCGTTAAATATCATTTGCGCGCTCGGCGTTGAGGGCGGTTGTAACGTACAATTCGCACTCCACCCCGACAGCTTTGAATATGCTGTTATCGAAGTAAACCCGCGCGTTTCGCGTTCTTCCGCGCTTGCAAGCAAGGCGACAGGCTACCCTATCGCAAAAGTCGCGACAAAAATCGCCATTGGCTACACCCTGGACGAAATTATAAATGCCGTTACAGGCAACACCTTCGCCGCCTTTGAGCCGACTCTTGACTATGTTGCGGTAAAGTTCCCAAAATGGCCCTTTGACAAATTCGTATACGCGCAAAAAGAACTTGGCACGCAAATGAAAGCCACAGGCGAAGTAATGGCGATTGCCGACACTTTTGAAGAAGCTCTTGTAAAAGCCGTACGCGGCGCGGAAATAGGGCTTAACAGCCTTAACTTGCCCCGCCTTTCCGCAAAATCAGACGAAGAAATCCGCGCCCTTTTAAACACTGTAACCGATGAGCGATTGTTTGTACTGTACGAGGCAATCAAGCGCGGTATCAGCGTGGACGAGCTTTACAATATTACAAAAGTAGACCGCTGGTTCTTGTATGGGTTGGTTAATATCGCAAATTCGGTATCCGTGCGCTAAATACTGTTATGCGCTAATCCATCAGCGTATTTTTTCCCTCTGATAGTTTATATACTTAATCTAATCGTGTAAAATCTCACATAGAAATAAAAAGTAGTTTTGCTCCATCAGCGATCACGATTACTGCCAATAAATGGGCTGACGGCAATATTACCGAAGCAGGTGGCGAGCAGTGGTTCAAATTCACTGCAACATACTTTATACAGACTATACATGTTAGTTTTGATACGCTGATTAATATGAATATTCAACTGTATGATAGTAATGGCAATAAATTTGAAGACGAGGTTCATTTCTACGGCAGTACGAAAGCAGTTAACAATATTTCTTTTAAATCAGGGCAGGTGTATTATATAAAAGTATGGCCATATAATTATTCTGACAGCGGCACATACCATATAACATTCGGTTTATCCTCTACACCGCCTGCATTATTACCATCAAACGCAACCCAGCTTACCGAAAATATATGGGCTGACGGTAATATTTCTGAAATAAACGGCGAGTGGTGGTTCAAATTCACCGCAACCGCTAATACACAATATTATATACACGCAAATTTTGGCACGACGAATAGTCTGAATGTTCAGTTATATGACAGCAATACTAATACGGTTATAGATCAAACACGTTTATATAGTAGTACTAAATACGTATCTGGAACTTTAACTGCCAATAAATTGTACTATATAAAAGTGTTACCATACTATTATAACACTGGAACATACCAGATAACGTTCAATACGTCCAATACAGCGCCTACTATAACGTTGCCTTCTAACGCAGCTAACGCAATCCAGCTTACTGCCAATAAATGGACTAATGGTAATTTTATCGCATCGGATAGCGAACAATGGTTCAAGTTCACAGCAACCGCCGATACGCATTACATACATACCAGTTTTGACTCATCACTGTTTTCTGGTCTGAGGCTTCAGTTGTTTACCTCAAACGGCAATACAATTGGGAGTAATACAACAATAGGATATTATAGTGCTAACAAATATACTTCATGGACATCATTAACTGCCGGACAGGAGTACTATATAATGATGTCACCAACCAGCAGCGGCGGTCCTTACAAGATAGCGTTAAATACGTCTACGTCATTGCCTCCTGTAGAGTTGCCACTCGATGCAACTACGCTTACTGCTAATATTTTGGCTGACGGAGATTTTACCACATCACCAGACAATGAGGAGTGCCAAAATTTGCGTGTATATAATATTGTGTATTA
>NZ_BDHD01000005.1:0-43481 GCF_054786075.1 Treponema sp. R6D11
CCAAGATCTGTAATGTATGCGCTACCCTTTGGCAGTATCCGTTCATCGGCGGTTTGAATATGAGTGTGAGTGCCGGCTATTACCGACGCGCGTCCGTCGGCGTAATAGGCAAGCGATTCTTTTTCACGGCTTGACTCGGCATGGAAATCTACAAGAACAACAGGCGGAGTGCCAGATTCTGCGTCGGCATGGGCGTTTACAAGATTATCGAAACACCTAAAAGGACAGTCGATGGCGTTCATTAATTCTCGCCCTTGAAGATTTATAACAATCCATTTTATTTCTTTTTCGTTTATGCAGACAACCCCAGTGCCCAAAGGCTCGGAACTTGTTACAGACCCAACAGGATAATTGGCGGGGCGCAGCATATTTTTTTCGTTTTCTAGCACGCTCCAAAATTCTCGTTTTTCCCAAACATGGTTTCCCGAAGTAACCACATTCGCACCTGCCGCAATGATGCGTTTAAAATCGCTTTCCGTCATGCCAAACCCTTCGGCGGCATTCTCGCCGTTTACTGTTACAAAGTCGATATTATGTTCTTTTATAAGCGCGGGTAATTTGGCTTCGAGAGTTGCCATTCCTTGGTTTCCAACAACATCGCCTATCATGGCGGCTTTTACAATTCGCATAATCAGATATTGCCATAAAAGCGTTCAAAATGTAAACTGTATTTATGACCAGAGGAATTTTTATCGCGGGAAACGAGTCGGCTATTAGCCGAGCCATTGAAGCGGAAACATGTAATCGCGTAGAACAATATGCCGCCGCTTTTATCCCAAACAGGCTTTCTAGCGCGGTAAAAAATTCGACGCAGGAAGTCCCCCAACGCCTGCCCCTTGAATGGAACCCTTCAAGCCCAATCTCCGCACGAACATTGGTAATTGCCGCGGAGAACAGGTTGGAACATATTGATGAAGCGATCCTTATCTGCTCTCCGCCTTCTGTTCGCAGTAAAGCCTCTGACCTTTCTTTTTCCGATGTTGAGATAATGCTTAACGATCACATAAAAGGCTGGTTTTTTCTTGTAAAAGAGCTTGCCTCTGTTTTTAACAACCGCAAACACGGAAACCTTGTTTTGGTTTATCCCGATATTCCCTCTGTATCTTCAAGAGATGAAGCCTCGGATATTTTGGGGCAACCCGCTTTGGCGTCTTTCCGCACCCTGACTCAAGGTTTGCTTACCTCCGCCCACAACGAAGCATACAACACAATGGCGTTTTCCACTTCAGATGCTGGAAACGAATCCGCCTTTGCCTCATTTTTGTATAAATCCCTAGAAGAAACAACAAAACGCTCCAACGGCAAATTGCACAAGTTTGGAAAGTTTAATTTGTTTAAGTAAGATAAAATTTACTCCATTGCCAATGAATCTAGTCTTTCAAGCGCCCAATGGGTGTATTTTCGTACGCGGCTGTCTGGGTCTTCTTTAAGTTTTTCAAGGAAGTCGTAGCTTTGCGAATTTTTTAATTTTTCCAAGGCTTTAACTACGCTTACACGCACTTCCTGATCGGGGTCTTTTGCCGCCATGACAAGCCCGCGAAAGGCGGGGAGAGTGTCCATGAGAGAAAGCAGGGCGGCGGCTTCCCGCCTTACCTCTACGTTTCTGTTGGATAATCGTCTCTTTGCTTCGTCAACGTATCCTGTCTCCTCAAGAATTTTTACAAGGTACGGTTTAAAAGACGCAACTTCATCTTTTAAGATTTCCAAAATTGACGGCTCCGCTTTTTTACCCTGTCTCTTGAATACCGGAATAAGTTTTTCTCTAAGCTGTGGTTCCGCGTCTTTAAAGATTTCTATTAATTGCGTAATGTCTCGTTTTGTCGTTCTGTTTGCCAAGGCTTTTTCGGCGAGTTCACGGAATTCTTCCTGTGAATCAAGAACGGAAACAAGTATGGGAATACCCTCCGCGTTTGTTGCCTGTCCCAATCCTGAGATAACTCCCATTTTTACAACTTCGGTTTCATTGGGGTCTGTCGTGATGTTTTTAAGTATTTCAATTGCCGCCTCGTTGCCGTGCCTTGCGATAACTTCCACTGTGGCAAGACGCACCCTCTCGACCGGATCGTGCAACATTGATGTTTCCTGATTAAGCAGTTTTATTTCGCCGAATTCCAAAAGAGACTTGATTGCCGCAACCCGCACATCGGGATCAACATCTTTTAACGCCGAGCGGATTTCTTTCATAAAACTGTCATTTTTTACGACGGGAAGAATAGATATTATTGACGCCCTTATTCGCGCGTCAGGAGACGCTAAAAGCGTTCTTGCCTTATCTTCAAATATTTCTTTGGGGTAATCCAAAAACAGAGCGGCAAATTCTTTTGTTTCTTCTTCCTTAAAAGTAGGCAGACTTTCAAGTATTCTTTGAAGACAGAACGGCAGACGTAAAAGTCCCAATATTTTGAGCGCGGAGATGCGAATTATATGCGGGAATTTTGAACGATCGCTGTTTAAAATGTGAAAAATTTCTGGTAGAACAATATCGGGATTAAAAGTTCCCAATGTTTTTACAAGTTCTTCCCTCGCGGAAAAATTTACATTTTTTAAAAAACGGAAAAGTATAAAGGGGAATATTAACTCGGCTTTTATCGGAATACGGGGAAGAAGCAATTCTAGAAAAGCAGGATCGTTTTCTCTGTGGGATAACTCTTCCGCCAAAATCTCGTAAGACCTGATGTTTCCTTTTGTCGAAATTGCTTCAAGGGTTTTTGTGTATATTTCCCTATTTGAAGGCTCAAGTTTTTTATTGCTGAAAAAGTTAAATACTTTTTTTGCTAAAAGATTGATAATCTCGTATGCCGTCTTCTGCTTGAAAAGAACTTTGGCAACTACCAAAAGTGGAGCGCCGTCGCCCGAAGGATAATCCGTCATAAAACCGGAAACCTTTACTTCCATAGCGTCTTTTAAAATTCGCACGCTGTTTTCTATGTGGACGGGATCATCGAGCGTATTTTTTGCCAGATACGAAGACAACACCCCGCATTTTTCCAAGAATACGGCGGCGGGGTATCTAAGCTCTTTGTTGTCGCTTTGAAGAATCGACATGGCGAAAGATTTATCTTCTTGAGAATTGGGATTAAGCTGTTCAAGAATTCTGAATGTTTCTTCCACATTGATTTTTTTGTCTTTTAAACTGTAAAGATCCATGAATTCTTTTGTAATGCGTTTTCTTGCTGTTTCGCGGACTTCGTATACAGGGTCATGGAGCAATTTATCCCACAACATTTCCCATACTTTTTCCCTGCCTCCAGTAAAGTTTTCCGTAAGAATTTTTCTGACAAGTGGGTGAGGATCAAGAAGACCCGCTTCCAGAGTTCTTAACGTAAGCTCTTCTTTATTGTGGATTAAAATTTTGTAAGCAAAATAACGCGCATACCATTCAGGTTCTCCTGTTAACTCGCGCAGAAGCGCGCCGTTATTTTCCAGAAAACTTTTCCCAAAGTCTGGCTCAAAATCTTCGCCTCTGCACGCTTCAGCTAAAAGTTTAATTACTTTTTCTTCGCCCTCTCTGTTTATCCACTCTTTTATAACTCGGCGCAAACGCGGGTGCTCTTCTGCGGCAAGATAGACCTTGAATACCGATGAAGCGGGACAGTACAAAAGAACACGGCGTAAATCGACGGCTGTCGGCATAGACGACTGAGTAACTTTTTGTATCCATTTATCGGTAAGACCTATTTTTCTTACAACTTCCGGTCCCATTTGACGCGAATATCTTTCCATGCGCCGTGAATAGCGCACAAGTTTTTCGGGCGGATAGTATTTTACAAATATGCTTACTGCTTTTTCGCTTTCTTGCGCATTCTGCGCATTGGCGATTCTGCGCAGACGGAATTTAAAAATACGCGTTTGAATAAACCACAATAAAAAAATCGCCAAAAGAATTAATACTACAGGGGACGCGATTAATACTTTAAGCGGAATATTAATATTAGGCAAATGTTCTAAAATAAAATTCATAACTTTCCTTCCTTTTTCTTTATCTATTTAAATCCCAATACATTATAAATTTGTATAGGTTTTTCTTTTCCCTTAACGTGAATAGGGCTTCTTTTTTCCAGAGTAAACTTGTCTCCTATTTTATCCCGTGTTGCCTGAGAAATAATTATCTCGCCGGCTTCCGCCGCGCTCTCAAGCCTTGCCGCAAGATTAACAGTGTCGCCGATAACCGAATAATCCATACGCTGTATGCTTCCAAGATTTCCAGCGACAAGAGGACCCGTGTTAACGCCTATGCCTATGCGTAAATGCGACGCGTCATTTTTACGAAAAAATTTTCTTTTTGAAGAACGCACAAGCTCCTGAATTGTAATCGCGCATGAAACCGCCTTTATCGCGTCATCGTCTTCCGGCATCATGGGAACCCCCCATACCGCCATTATACAGTCCCCTATAAATTTATCGATGTACCCTTTGTGTTGTACGATGTTTTCAACCGCCTCGCTAAAATATTCATTAAGAATTTCTACAATAACTTGAGGATCGCGGCTTTCCGAGAAACTTGTATATCCGCGTATGTCCGCAAAAAATACAGTTGCTTCTCTTTTATCGCCTCCTAGTTTTATGCTGTCCGGTGTTTCCAAAAGTCTTGTCATTACTTCATTGGACATATAACGCGCAAACATATCTTTAATAACGCGCCTTTCTTCGCTTACAACCTGCACCGCTTGTTTTAGTTCTTTTTCCCGCGTTTGATTTGTAAAAAGAAGAGTCAACCCTTCTTTTTTGCCGCGAGGGGTTTTTAATGGAGTTACATTTAAGGAGTAGTCCAACTCCTTGTCTCCTTTGCGGTAGATTCCTTCAAGCCCTAGTATTTCATTTCCGTTTTCCAGGCTGTTAAGAATTATTTTTATAGTTTTTGGTGAGAGTGAATTACGAAAGACATTTTCAAAATTGCGTCCTAAATCTTCCTGCTTTAACCCCATGGATTCCGATGCAGATTCGTTAAAATAGTATATCTGTCCGTGCGCGTCCGTTGTGATAATTATATTTGTCATAGAGTTAAAAACATATTCCTGATACCGCTCAAGCGAATCGATTTTTTTTGAGGCTTCCCGCGTCTCGTCAAAAAGCAGAGAAGTTTGCATTGCTCCGGCGGCAAGTTTTGTGTAGGAATCCAAAAAGTGAAAACGACGGCGGTTAAAGAAACAAGGCGACTGAGATCCTACAAACAAAATGCCAATCTCGCGCGGAGGGCTGACTATCGGCAGAGCCATTCCGCTTTTCATTTCAGGGTTTATAAGCACTTCTTTTAAAAACGCCCCGCCTTGACGAAAATTTTCCTTATTGTTAAAAATAAGCGCTTCTTTGCAATCGCGCATAAAACTTACAAGCGCGCTGTCGCCGGAGATAGTTTCGGGCACAGGGTATCTTCCTCTTTTATAAGAAAGTTTAAGATCGCTTTTGCGATCGTCTGTATCCGTTAAAGTGTAAAAAGCGGCAAGATCTACGCGCGAAATATCCTGCGCCTGTTCCACAAAAGAATTAACAAGGTCTTTAAAATTTCTTTCCCGCGCCAGTAGCGCGCCTGCGCGAACCAAGTCTTGATCCGCAGGCATATTTGGGGTTTGTGGTATTGCGGAAACAGAAGTAGTATTTTTTATAATAGATTTTATACGTTGAGCAAGTTCTCCCATAAGTGAAATATAACACGATTTTTTGTTTTTATACTATACAAGGAGAAAAGAGGAAAAAAAGCTGTCTTTTACCGTTTTTAGCCGAATTTAAATGTTTAAGGTTTAGCATTAAAATTAACAATGGGCAAAAAAAGAGTAAAAATTCAAAACCGCTTTTTTTGTCGCTTTACAATCGCTCTCTTGTCTCCCTTTCTCTTATGATATAAAATTATCTTATGGAACCGCGAGTCAAGGATAGACCGACATCTAAAACACGGGAAAAATTTAAAGAGCCGGAACAATATAAGGTGGTTCTCCTAAACGATCATTTTACAACCATGGATTTTGTGGTTGTTGTTTTGATGGATATTTTCCATAAAAGCATAGAAGACGCTAACAAAATAATGTTGGACGTTCATAATAAGGGCAGGGGAATTGTCGGTATATATACATGGGATATTGCCGTTACCAAGTCCGAGCAGGTACATGAGGCGGCGAAAGCCAATGAATTCCCGCTCTTGTGTATTGTCGAGCCGGTTTAGCGGTTTTAATATATAGAAGAAAACGGCAATTTATGCTATATTAAATATAGAGGGAAATAGAGGAAGAAAATGAAAGTTTCTGGTCATGTACAGGCGATTATTGATGCGGCATACAACGAGGCAAAGGTGCGAAAACATGAGTACCTTACGCCGGAGCATATCCTTTATGCAGCGTTGGCTTTTGATGAAGTTCAGGGAGTACTGTTTTCGTGCGGTGCGGATACGGAACAAATCAAACTTGGAATGGAAAGCTTCTTTGAGCAGAAAATGCCCATAGCCGCCGGAGAGCCGACAAAAACTGTAAGTTTCCACAATATTATTGAACGTGCCCTTATTCATTGCAAATCAGCCCAAAAAGGCATGGTCGATGTAGCTGATATTCTTGTCTCTCTTTACGACGAAGAACGATGTTACAGCGGCTACTATCTGCGTAAAGCCGGAGTAAAACGGCTGGAACTTTTGCATGTATTATCCCACAGTTACGGCGAAGACGGTTTTGTTAATGCCCAAAAAGGCGAGAAGTATGCGGGTATCGACGATGACGCGGAAGCCCAGAAAAAAGCCGGTAAAAAAACCGCCCTTGAACGCTATGCCATAGACTTAACCGCTCTTGCTCGTGAGCATAAATTGGAACCGGTAATCGGTAGGGAAGACGAGCTAGACCGCACAGTACAAGTGCTTTGTCGCAGATTAAAAAATAATCCCATTCATGTTGGAGATTCAGGCGTAGGAAAGACGGCAATTACCGAAGGGCTTGCCCAGCGAATCATTGACGGCAATGTTCCGCCGCTTCTAAAAAACTTTACAATCTATGCCCTTGATATGGGTTCTCTCCTAGCCGGCACAAAGTACCGAGGCGATTTTGAAGAAAGAGTAAAACGAGTTGTCGAGGAATTATTAAAAAAAGAAAAGACAATTCTTTTTATAGACGAGATACATACAATTGTAGGAGCTGGTGCTGTTTCAGGCGGAGCGATGGATGCTTCCAATTTGCTAAAGCCCGCACTTACTTCCGGCAAACTCCGCTGTATCGGCTCCACAACACACGAGGAGTACAACAAGTTCTTTGAAAAAGACCGGGCGCTTTCACGGCGTTTCCAAAAAATTGATATTAACGAACCTTCCGTAGAAACGGCTATAGACATACTCAAAGGAGTTAAATGCCGATACGAAGACTACCACCATGTCCACTACAGCGATGAAGTTGTAGAGACAGCCGTGCGTCTTTCGGCGCAATTTATCACAGAACGCCGCCTGCCCGATAAAGCGATTGATGTAATTGATGAAGCCGGAGCTTACGCCCGAATAGAAGCATACAAGCACGCAAATGACGACTCTAACGCTGACAACAAAACAGCAGACGAAGCGGCTGAAGGGCAAGAGGCAAAAACATTGGCGGAAGAAATGACGGCGGAAAAGACGCAAAAGTCCTCGACAGTACAAGACGCTCAAATTGAAAAATTGGAAATAACCCTGCCCGTGATTGAAACTGTCGTTTCAAAAATCGCCCGAATACCGCAAAGGTCGGTAGGTGCGAGCGAAAAAGACAAACTTAAAGATTTGGAAACACGGCTTAAACAAAAAGTCTTTGGTCAGGACGACGCAATATCGGCGGTAGTAAAAGCCGTTAAACGCTCAAGAGCCGGATTCAGGGCGGACGGCAAACCTGTCGCTAACTTTTTATTTGTGGGACCCACAGGCGTAGGCAAGACAGAGTTGGCTCGTCAGTTGGCGGACACATTGGGCATTTCCATGCTCCGTTTTGACATGAGCGAGTATCAAGAGAAGTATACAATTTCACGTCTTATCGGCTCATCGCCGGGTTATGTCGGTTATGAAGACGGCGGTCAGCTTACCGATGCGGTTCGCAAACAGCCGCATGCTGTAGTCCTACTCGATGAAATTGAAAAAGCACACGGCGATATTTTTAATATTCTCCTGCAAATTATGGATTACGCCACCCTTACCGACAATCAGGGACGCAAAGCGGACTTCCGTAATGTAATTTTGATAATGACAAGCAACGCCGGAGCAAGAGAGATTGGCAAAGGGCTTATCGGTTTTGGAGATCGTATTCAGGACGACAGTGCCGTAAACGAAGCCGTGGAAAAACTCTTTACTCCCGAATTCCGCAACAGACTGGACGCCACTGTCCGCTTTGGACATCTTTCACGCGAAATTATGGTTTCTATTGTCCATAAAGAGTTGGACGCTTTTACCGCCCAGCTTACGGAAAAGAACGTAACCCTTACCGTTACGGAAACCTGCGTGGACAAATTAGCGGAAGAAGGCTACAGCAAAGAATTCGGTGCAAGGAACGCAGGCAGATTAATCGAAGAAAAGATAAAAAGTTTTTTTGTTGATGAAGTCCTCTTTGGCAGTCTAAGCGAGGGCGGAAGTGCTGTAGTGGATTGGCGTGACGGCTACTGCATGGACATCGAAGAAACTCAAGCTGTAACAGCGGAAAACTAGTGCCTCGTTTCCGTCCCGGTCCCGATCCTGATTTTCCCCGATTAGAGCCAAACGTATTTTTTCAATTCCCCGACCCAAATGAATGTGAGGACAATATTGTAGGCGTAGGCGGCAATCTTTCGCCGGGAATGTTGCTCTCCGCCTACGAGCAGGGAATTTTCCCATGGTACGGACCCGATGACCCTCTCATCTGGCAATCCCCCGACCCTCGCTGTGTGATTTTCCCCGAAAAATTGCACGTCTCCACATCTATGCGAAAAATATTAAACGCCAACACATTCAAAATAACTTACGATGAAAACTTTGGCGGAGTAATCAGAGGCTGTGCCGAAAAGCTCCGCCCCAATCAAAATGGAACATGGATCACAAAAGACATAATCGAAGCCTACACGGAACTTCATCAACTTGGTTTTGTCCATTCCGCCGAAGCATGGCAAGATGGAGAACTCGTAGGCGGCTGTTACGGCTTACTGCTAGGAAAAGTTTTTTGCGGCGAATCAATGTTCGCCAACACCCCAAACGCCTCAAAAGCCGCCTTTTTAAGATTTGCGGAAAAACTTTTTGCGGAGGGAACCGCTTTCATAGACTGCCAAATCCCGACACGGCATTTAATCAGTCTTGGTGGGGAGGAAATGTCTCGCAGGGCTTTTCTTGCGTTGCTGAGGGGATATGATGTATCGCGTAATTAAAAAAAAATTGTTATAATCAAAACATGGATACGGTTATTGAGTTTAATGATGCCGCCTTCAACCACGAAGTATCTAAAGAGGATATTCGTAAGGCTTTTGACACCGCAAAATATGACGGCTGGTTTAATGAACGTGATCAGAAAGATCAATATTTGCTTATAGGCTTTGATCTAAAGGGAAACCCCCTTGAAATCATGTATAATATAATAGATAATGAAACCATAAGCGTATTCCATGCAATGCCATGCAGATCGATTTTTTACCATTTGTTGCCGAAGGAGGAGAATTATGGCTAGAATGACCGAAGAAGAAGCCCATTATTGGGACGATTATTACACAAAGAATCCTCCTAAACCCGGTCCAAATGGAACTGGTTTTTTCACACAACGGAAAGCCGCACTTTCAATAACAGTGGATTCGGAAACCGCCAATTATTTAACGGCAAAAGCTTTTACCGATCATAAAACGCCTGCCCAAATAGTCAGCGAAATGGTACAAGAGCGTATTGCCGCATCAGCATAAAATATCACGCTTCTCTATAAAAAGCGATGTATCACTAAATCACTCATTGTAATTTTTGACAATTTCCAGCATGAGATCGTCAATTATTTCTTCGGTTTTTTGTCTTAAAACAGTCTTCTTCCCCTTGATGATATTTGCGATCCGCTGTAAAAAATGATTTTCAGCCTTATTTTGAACATTCTCAGGTATTAAAAGTTCATAAGCTTCTAAATACAAAGCTTTTGCGATGCTGTTTAACGTTTTATCGCTTACCCAAGTTTTACAATATTCAATGTCTAATATATGAGAAACTGAAAGATTTGCGGATTCCGCTAATTTTGCTTGGCTAATATGTAATAAGCCCCTCGCTTTTCTGATATTTTGAGAAAGAATTTTTCTTAAATCCTTAGATTTCTTCATATATTTAAAATTATGTTAATAACCTAATATATTAAAATATTGTATTGACATAATATTAATACTATGGTATTATCATCATATAAAGCTTTGTTACCAAATTAAGGAGGAAAAAACTATGGCAAATAAAAGATTTTGGTTGGGAATACTTGTGATGACTCTGGTATTCGGAATGGCAGTTGTAGGTTCTGCATTTGGGCAAAAAAGAAATTATTATAATTTGGGAGATGTGTCAGAAAAAAATTGCGCTTTGATTGAAGTGTCGCCTGTAAACGGAAAAGAAAGTGATTATCCCTACAGTAATTTTATTAAAATTGACGGACAGGGTGGTGAACAGTGGCAACCACCGCCTAAAGGCTTTTTTGATCTTGGAAAAGCTAACGCACTTGTAAGGGTAACACCTGGTGTGCATACATTTACAATAACTTTTTATTATAATTATGAAAATAATAAATATGAAGTACCTCTCGACATAACATACGATTGTAAAGCAGGAAAAGCTTATACGTTTGATTTTTGGGCTGAAAACCCATATAAGGTGGATGGGATTGGGCTTTCTGTTGGTTTTGTAAATACTACTATTCTTATAAATGAATATAGTGTTGATAAAAAAGGAAATTTTGGAGGTCTTGCTTCAACTAGTAGTGTAGTAGAAAGAAAAAGAGAATCCCTTAATTTTAACAATAATTCTATACCCAATGATAGAGGGCGATTGGTAAAAAGAGTGGATTAATTTTTTTACTTAAAATATTTAGGAGGAAAAAACTATGGTAAATAAAAGATTTTGTTTTGGAATACTGGTAATGACACTGGTATTCGGAATGGCAGTTGTAGGTTCTGCATTTGGGTTGGATACCGCCCTCAATGGAAGATGGCGGGCTAATGCTAGGGTTGGGGAATACATAGGTGATATAGTAGAATATACATTTCTTGCGGGAGATTTTGAAATTCTTAGAGAATATGGTCCAAGTGATATTGATCTGTTTTTAAAAGGGACATATACCACCGATGATAAAGGAAATATTTCTCTAAAAATAACTCATATATATAATACATCTAAAAAAGAATGGGTTACAAATGGTCGATATGACGATTTGGCTTTTGTATATTCTATTAGTTCTGATAGGCTACAACTGTTTGAAAGAGAAGGACGCAAAAGGACATTTACATTCTTTAGACAAAAATAAATTTATAATAAGCAATAGTAAGGAAGAAAAATTATGGCAAACAAAAAATTATGGTTTGGAATACTGGTAATGACGCTAGTATTCGGATTTATAGTTATTGCTTGTAACGGCAATAAAATTGAAGGAACATGGTATTTTCCGGAAGACGAAATAAAATTTATCTTTGAAAAAGGTAAAGTTCAAATTCTTGAAGATGATGAAGTATGGGAAGAAGGGACGTATACCATAAATGGCAATAAGTTGAAATTTAGCGGTATAGATGACAGTGATTTTGAAGATGATATGAAATTTTCTATAGATGGCAATACTCTTACTCTATTCTTTGATGATGAACCATTTACAGGAACTAGAGTTGCTGGAAGCTCCGCCAAAAATAACAACAAAAGCGACGGAAAAGCGTCAGCCGTGGTTAAACAGTATTATGCGGCTCTTGCAAAAGGAGACGCAAAAACAATTGGCAAAGTAATGACGGCAAAAGGAGCGCAAAATATAACGCCGTTTATGTCAAAAGCCAAAGACCATGTTGACGCTTTAGGCAAGATTACAAAAACCGAAGAAATTATTAACGGCAATTCCGGCGTTGTAAAAGTAATGTTTTCAAACGGCGCTACCGAAGAAATTGACGTTATAAAGGTTGACGGAAAATGGAAAATTTCCGAATGGGATAGAGGAATACGGTAAAGTAAATGAACGCACACAATAAAAAATATTGTGTGTTAATGGGCATTATTATATTTATGATTTTGATTTCTTCAATTTTCATTTATATAATAATGCCTAGAGGCAAAACTATCGCACCGCAACAAATAGCCATTATCGCATCTGTTGTAAAAGAAGGCGATATAATTTGCCGTCTTGGAGACAGGCTTTGGTCTCAATTCTTTAGCGAATTGTCGTTAAAAGACAAAAGATATTCCCATATCGGCATAATACATATAGACAACAGCAAAGTTACCGTAATAAACGCCGAAGGCGGTACGGAAGAAGGAAAAAATTTTGTAAAAATAACGGCATTAGATAATTTTTTGAATGTCGCCAGAACAGCGGGAATTTACAGAATAAAAAATACGGACGGATATAAAATTTCAAGCATGGCTATGGAGTATGTCGGAGTACCTTTTGATTATGAATTTGATATAAGCGACGAATCAAAAATATATTGCACTGAATTATTGTACATCATCTTAAAACGGTTATCGCCGGAATTGAAATTAGGCACTGTTTTTATTAATCAATTAAACAAGGAGATTATTTTACCCGAGGCGATTTCAATGTCAGAAAATTTTACAGAAGTATATTTTATAAATAGCAGATAACGGACAAAAATCCCCCTGATCCCTCTTTGTGTCCTTCTCTTCCTTTGTGTCCTTTGTGAGAAATCTTTTCCGAATTACGCTTCCCTATAAAAAGCGATATATCCCCTAAACGTTGTGTAAAGGTCAATCTTACTGATCACCTCAAAAGGCGAATGCATCGACAAAACTGGAATACCGCAGTCGATAACTTCTATTCCCAAATTGGCGGCATACAAGGCGATTGTTCCGCCGCCGCCCTTGTCTACTTTTCCCAACTCGCCAAATTGCCACTGGACTTTGTTGCGGCTCATAATTGCCTGCACCTTCGCACAGAATTCAGCGTTAGCGTCGCTCGCTCCGCTCTTGCCGCCTGACCCTGTGTACTTTGAAAGCACTATCCCCTTTCCGATAAACGACCCGTTGTTTTTGTCGAACACGCTTGCGTAGGTGGGATCAAACGCCGCATTGACATCGGCGGACAACATGGCGGAGTGCGAAAAACACAGCCGTAAGTCCGCCAGAGAGCCGCCGCAAATGAGTGCGATAAAGTTTTCAAAGTTGACGGAACGCGCGCCAGTGTTTCCAACAGAACCAATTTCTTCTTTGTCTGATAAATAGCAAACCAATGTTTTATTTGGCGTGCCTTTTTCGCGCGAAATAGCGGTGATAGCTTGCAGTGCGGGGAATGCGCAACAACGGTCGTCGTGTCCGTAAGAGCCGATTAAACTTCTGTCCAAGCCGACATCAGCTGCCTTAAAAGCCGGAACAAATTCAATTTCCGCACTTGCAAAGTTTTTTTCGGTAATGCCATATTTTTTATTCAACAGATCAAGCAGGTACAGTTTTACTTTTTCTTTCTCGTCTTTGTCTGCGTAAGGGCGGGAGCCTGCAAGAATATCAAGGTCTTCACCTTCTACAACTAACGTCCCTTTTTTTTCCATTTGCTCTTTTGCAAGGTGGGGCAGAAGGTCTGTAATCGTGAAAACAGGATCGCCGGGTTCCTCGCCGATATTGATGGTCGTCTTTTTACCGGACTCGTTTATAAATACCCCGTGCATGGAAAGCGGTATGGTCGTCCACTGGTATTTTTTTATGCCGCCGTAGTAGTGAGTATCAAAGAGGGCAAGTTCATTGTCTTCGTATAAAGGGTTTTGTTTTAAGTCAAGGCGTGGAGAATCCACATGAGCGCCTAGAATGTTACAGCCCTCGATGACGGGCTTTTTCCCGATGACGGCGGCAATGACGGACTTCCCACGGATATTCTGATAAACCTTCATGCCGGCGGTAAAATTTTTATCTTTTAAGGTATCGATATTTACAAAACCGTTTTGCTCAAGAATTTCACAAGCCGACTCGGTACATTCACGCTCGGTTTTTCCCTTATTTAAAAATTGCTTGTACGATTCGGCAAGTTCCCCAACTTCTTTTTCCGTCTTTTTATCAATTCCTTCCCAGCCATTTTTCAACTTGAAAAACAACTTATCCGACAATTTAGTTTTTTTCCCTTTTGCAGCTTTTGCCATAAAACCCTCCTGCGGCATAACTGACATCAGTTTATCTTTATGCTACAATAAAATCAATGAGTATACGAGACAGATATGCGCCTTCCCCTACGGGGCTTCAACATATAGGCGGAATAAGAACGGCACTTTTTAATTACCTCTTTGCCCGTTCAGGCGGTGGAAAATTTATCCTGCGTTTGGAGGATACCGACAGAACCCGCTATGACGAAAGTTTTGTAAAAAATCTCTACGACACTTTTGACTGGCTGGGAATAAAATGGGACGAGGGTCCCGATTGTGGCGGACAATTCAGTCCATACGTTCAGTCCGAGCGTACCGCTCACTATAAAAAATACGCTCAAGAGCTTCTTGATAAAGGGCAGGCGTATTACTGCTTTTGCTCCGCCGAAAGAATTGATAAAGTACGACAGGAAAGGGAAGCCGCCCATTCTTCGGAGAGCGGTTACGACCGTCTCTGCCGTAAGATTGATTCGGCGGAAGCAGCAAAGAGAGCCGCAGCAGGTGAACCCTGTACTGTCCGATTAAAAATCCCGCTTACAGAGACGACACGCTTTCATGATCATCTGCTTGGCGACATTGAATGGAAGAACGATGACATTAACCCCGACCCTGTTCTGCTAAAGTCAGACGGCTTCCCAACCTACCACCTTGCTAATGTGGTAGACGATCATTTAATGGAAATAACTCACGTTCTTCGCGCACAGGAGTGGCTTGCGTCCACGCCCTTACATGTGATCATGTACAACGCTTTTGGTTGGACACCCCCTGAATTTTGCCACCTTCCAATGGTGATGGGGCAGGACGGGAAAAAACTTTCCAAACGCCACGGTGCAACAAGCATCGATGAGTTCCGCAAGCAGGGGTATCTTCCTGCCGCATTGATAAACTATATCGCCCTGTTGGGTGCTTCTTACGAAGAAGGCAAGGAGATTTACACGCCTGACGAGCTTGCCCAGCGTTTCAGTCTTGAAAAATTAAACAAAGCGCCGGCAGTTTTTGATTACAAAAAACTGGAATGGTACAATGGGCAGTACATCAGAATGAAAAGCGATGAGGAGCTTGCTTCCCTTTGCCTTCCGTTTGCGATAGAGGCTGGACTGTTCGGCGGTGCAAAGACTGAGCCGTCTTCACGGCAGAGGGAAATTTTTACCGCCGCAATGCCGCTTGTAAAAGAGAGGCTTGTCTTCCTTAACGAAGTCCCTGAGAAAATAGCCTACTTGTTTAACGAGCCGGAAGTCCCCGCGCCCGAAGAATTCATTCCCAAAAAGAGCGACCTTGCTAAGACGATTGAGATTTTGCAAATAGGCAAGGAGCTTGTGGGCAAATTGGCACAAGCGCCGAGCGACGAACAGGCGGAGGAGTTTATAAAAGCCGAAGCGGAAAAAAGGGAAATAAAACTTGGAGACCTTATGATGCCCCTACGTGTCGCAATTACAGGAAGCCGAGTAAGCCCGCCGCTTTTTGGATCGCTTCGCATACTTGGAGCGGAGAAATCTGCGGAGCGAGTGCAAAGGGCGCTAGAGAAATTAAACCGCTGATTATTTCACGGAAAAGCCAAAGACAATGCCGGTTGTAAACGATCTGCTTCCTTCGTCAAAAAGATCATTAAAAATAATGTCTATTAAAAATTTATACTTGCTTAATTCGGGAATAGACGACAGATCGATTCTGAAACCTGTATTTAAAATACCGCGCCATACGGAATTTGTCGTATAAAACCCCGCATTAGGCCATGCGTTATCGCTGTAACCAAAATTTGAAAAATCTATTACCCAGTGAAGAAGATTTTTTAAAGCGTCGGGGAACAGAATTATATCGAAACCCATGCCAAAATCGATGTTGCTGTTGTTGTTATAGGGATAATTTGAATAAAATGTTTTTCCAAATACAATAGTTGTTTCCGCCGGCATTTTGAAAAAGTTTCCAGGGTATGTAATAGCTATATAGGGTTGATAAGCGTTATAATCGTGATCGTCTTCGTTGTCAATATTTATAAATTGAAAATTTGTGCCAATGGCAATTGCTGTGCTTGCGTTAGTTGGTAATCTTATTTTTAAATTCAGCAACATATCATTGTTATTTTCGCTTTTGTCCCAATATTTAATTTTTGGCTGGAAATCAAAAGCTGTGGATATTTCTACCCAACCAAACAAGCTCATTGTAAGCGCTGGTATATGCGCTATTCCAAGATCGTTGTTAATAACAGCTCGATAACCAAAATCCATCGCAAACGTATTCGGCTTCTCCCAACCTAAACGCCCGGAAGGAATTGAAAAAAGCCCTGTAGTTCCGTTCATACTTTGACCTCTGAACCCTGCGGCTGTTTGCGAATCTTGAGCGCCAATAGATTGAACAAAAACAAATAAAATTGATAAAAAGCAAATTACCGAAATTAACTTTTTCATAAGTAGCATATCTCCTTGCTTTAAAATACGTTTAGACTAGCAATCCCCATGCAGACATTTTTGCAATTCCTCAAAGACAGAACCAAGATCGTCAAAGTGGAGTAATGCCCTGCTGTCCAACGGCGTGGGCATATTGTTTACTATAATAATTTTTCCCCCATTACGCAAGGTGTACTCAGGCATTCCAGCAGCAGGGAATACAGTCAGACTTGTTCCAAGCACAAGCATTAAATCCGCTTTTTGTGATTCCGCCGTCGCCTGCCTTAATGCGTCCGCAGGAAGCCCTTCGCCAAAAAAAGTGATTGCAGGCTTTAATACCCTGCCGCACTTAGGACACTTGGGCATTTCCCCCTTGTGGACAATTTCCGCTACTTCTTCATAACTTACCCTTATGCCAGGACACCGCATACAATAATGGATTGAAGGCGAGCCGTGAATCTCTATCACATTTTTGCTTCCGCCCTTTTGATGTAGAAGATCGATGTTTTGAGTAATCAACGCTTTTAAGTAACCTCGTTGTTCAAGCTCTCCAAGCACGATGTGGACAATGGACGCTTCTTTCTCGTCAATATTGTAAATAAAAGATCCGGACATTTTGTAATAAAACGAAGGGTCTTCTTCAAAATAATTGATGTCAAAAATTTTCTCTGCGTCCATCTCATTGTAAAGACCGTTCTTGCCTCTAAAATCCCGAATACCGGAAAGCGTGCTTACACCTGCACCTGTAAGAGTGACAAGGTGTTTGGCTTTTTTAATCAGCGTATATAATTCTTTAATTTCTTCCATAATAATGATTATATCAGAAATTCCTTGCTTGCGAAACCAAATCTCGATTAAATATTTTTAGGGATATTTTCCGTATTGTGCCGTCCTTAAACAATTCATCAAGGGCGTTGTCAATTGCGGCGGTTAAAGCGTCGTTCCCTTTTTTTATACAAATCCCTATTAATTCGCCCGATGCCCCCTGCCATGCAATCTCAAAGGGACTATTTTCTTTTTCAGTGTAATAGTAAGCGGCTATGTTGTCTGCGACAATTAAGTCGATGCGTCCAAGTACAAGATCGTCAAAACAGTTTGTTATTTTGTCGTAAGAGAACGATGTAAAAGTAATTCCGTCTTTCTTTAGCCTTTCCGCAAAATACTGAGCCGTAGTGTCGCCCTGATAAGCCGCTCTGTACCCTTTAATGTCTTCGGGGGTTGTGATTTTTACGGAAGAATTTTTTGCAGTAACAATAACTATAGAACTGTCGATGTAGGGTTTGGTAAAATTAAATCTTTGTAAACGTTCAGGTAAAATGGTTATATTAACCGCAATGTCATACTTGTTTGTCTCCAACCCTGCAAAAATGCTATCCCAAGATGTGTCGATGTAATTGACGGTCAGTCCCAATTTGTCGGCGATGGCTTTTGTAAGCTCTATGTCGAAGCCAATGAGTGTAATGCTGTCTGAGTCGTAGTACTCCATAGGAGGATAACCAATTTCCACGCCGACAGAGAGCGTGCCGTCTGCAATGGTCAGTCCGTGTTTTTGTTTTACGCACCCTGTTAGTGAGGTTATAAGAGAAAGAGAAAACACGAACCAACACGAACTAGGGATTAAGAATTTTACCACGAACCTCACGAACCAACACGAACAAGGAGAGGAGGTAGGAATGGACTTTATCATGCTTTGATGACAGCCTCTTTCATTTCTTTTACATAGTTGTAAATGTGCGGGGCGGCTTCTGTTCCGTACTGTGCGGACAATTTTACTAGGGCACTTCCTACAATTACTCCGTCTGCAATGCGTGCCATCTGCGCCGCCTGTTGCGGAGTGTGAATGCCAAAGCCTATTGCGATGGGCGTTGATGTTACCGATTTAATTGCCGCAGTAATCGAGGCAAGGTCTGTGGTTATTTCTGTACGCATTCCTGTTACTCCCATCGAAGAAACAAGGTAGATAAAACCTTCTGCGGTCTTGGCGATTTCTTTTATCCGTTCTTGCGATGTTGGAGCGATTAGCGAAACAAGGTCTATGCCGTGTTTGTTTGCCGCTTCTTTTACAGGTTGCTGTTCCTCAAATGGAAGGTCGGGGACGATGATGCCGTCTAAGCCGACATCACTGCAACGCTTGAAAAATGCGTCGTACCCTGACTGACCATTAGCCCTGCCAGTCACTCCGTAATGGAAAACAGGGTTGACATAAGTCATGAACAAAAGAGGGATGCTTGTCTCTTTTCGCAAATCGGCGACAAGGGCAAATAATTTTTCTACGGTTGTTCCGGCTGCAAGCGCGCGGTTGTTCGCTTCCTG
The DNA here is from genome assembly GCF_054786075.1 of Treponema sp. R6D11. Classification (NCBI taxonomy): domain Bacteria; kingdom Pseudomonadati; phylum Spirochaetota; class Spirochaetia; order Treponematales; family Treponemataceae; genus Treponema; species Treponema sp. R6D11. The sequence goes on from NZ_BDHD01000005.1 coordinate 18,939, forward strand.
AATTACCGGTCCCTCGGCGATAGGATCGGAAAAAGGAATACCTATCTCTACTATGTCCGCACCTGCTTTTATCATCTGCAGAATAAATTCTTTTGAGCTTTCAATATTAGGGTCTCCGCCCGTAACAAAACCGACAAATACCTTGCCATTCTTAAAAGCGTTTTTTATGTTACTCATCGATCTTTTTCCCCCTGTAACGGGCAATTGCCGCTACGTCTTTGTCGCCTCTGCCGGAAAGACAGATGATCATGCTTTCATCGGTGGAAAAATTGCGGGCTATCTTTTGGGCGTGGGCTACAGCGTGGGCGCTTTCTATCGCACAAATAATTCCCTCTGTACGGGCAAGATATTCAAAAGCGCAGACCGCTTCTTCGTCGGTAACTGGAGCGTACTCAGCTCGCTTTGTATCATAGAGCCATGCGTGTTCAGGTCCGATGCCGGGATAATCCAACCCTGCCGATATTGAATACACAGGAGCGATTTGCCCTTCTTCGTTCTGACAAAAGTAGGACTTCATTCCATGAAAAATACCTACTGTCCCCTTTGCGATTGAGGCGGCGTGTTTTTCAGTATTGATCCCCAAGCCCGCCGCTTCGCAACCGATGAGCTTCACTCCCTTATCATTTATAAAATTGTAAAAAGTTCCCATGGCGTTACTGCCGCCTCCGACACAGGCAAGCACGGCGGCGGGAAGTTTCCCCTCTGCGGCAAGTATCTGCTCCCTTGCCTCCTTGCTTATCACCGCTTGAAAATCACGCACAATTACCGGAAAGGGATGAGGTCCCATTACCGAGCCAAGAACATAATGAGTGTCATGGACTCTGCTTACCCATTCGCGCATTGTTTCGTTTACAGCGTCTTTGAGCGTCATCGTACCCGATGTTACAGGGTGCACTTTCGATCCCAACAATTCCATGCGGTAGACATTAAGCACCTGACGCTCGGTATCTTCCTTGCCCATGAAAATTTCGCACTCCATTCCCAGAAGAGCCGCAGCAGTCGCCGCAGCTACGCCGTGCTGACCAGCTCCCGTCTCGGCGATAATTCTTGTCTTGCCCATTTTTTTTGCAAGTAGCGTCTGCCCAAGCACATTGTTGATCTTGTGGGAGCCTGTGTGGTTTAAGTCCTCGCGCTTTAGATAAATTTTCGCTCCGCCAAGATCACGGGTCATTTTTTCCGCATAGTAGAGTAGGGAAGGGCGACCTGCGTAATTTTTTAACAGAGCGTCCAACTCAGTCTTAAAGGCGGGATCGTCTTTGTAATGGTTGTAGGCTTTTTCAAGATTGATGATCTCGTTCATCAATGTTTCGGGAATGTACTGTCCGCCGTAGTCGCCAAACCTGCCTGAAAATTTTTTTTCATCTTTCATAGGGTTATCCTTGTTTTAAAGTTTCAGTTAATTCTAATATTTTTTTCCGATCTTTAATACCGTCTGTTTCCGCTCCGCTTGAAACATCAATGGCAAACGGATTAAGCTTCATTGCCTGTTTTATGTTGTTAATATTGATACCACCAGCTAAAAACCAAGGTTTTGAGAGCTTAACAGCGTCAAGTTGTTTCCAATCGAATGTTTTGCCGGAGCCTGCGCCTGAATCAATTAAAAAATAATCTACTATATTTGTCAAATTTTTTAACTGGGAATTAAAATTTTCACTGCCGAAGAATAGTGTTTTTATCACTTTAATCGGCGGGATACTTGTCTGCCTGATGTTTGTTTTGCTTAATTTTTTTAACTGCGTGATATAGCTTTCATCTTCGTCGCCGTGAAGTTGCGCGATTGAAATAACGCCGTTATGGTACAATTCAGTAATAAAAGCGATAGGCGCGTTTACAAATACGCCGACTGGAATAATTCCGTCCGCAAGACGGAAACGCAGATATTGGGCAAGTGGAGCGGAAACCTGTCTAGGGCTTTTCGCGAACACAAAGCCGGCGTAATTTATCTGTGATTCATTAGCATAATCAATGTCTTCATCGCGGAATAATCCGCATACTTTTATACGCATGATAATACTGTAGCATATTTTTCATCAAACAGATACCAGTTCTCTTAAAAAAGCTTTTCTATCCGCGGCTAGCATTAAACTTTCGCCGATTAAAACAGCGTCTACTCCCATATCTTTTATGGCGCGAATATCGTCTTTTGTTTTTATGCCGCTCTCCGAGACAGTCAGTATTTCAGGGGGAAGTTGAATTTTTAAACGAGATGTCAGTTCTGTGTCAACATCAAAAGTGGTAAGGTCGCGGTTGTTAATACCGATGATATGCGCTCCTGCGGAAAGAGCTTCCTGTGCTTCTTCTTCATTGTGGATTTCCACAAGACAATCTAAAGCCAGCGCTCTTGCGGCGACAATAAAGTCGGATAATGTTTTTTGATCCAACAGGGCGCAAATTAATAATATCGCTTTTGCTCCCAATAGTTTTGCTTCGTAAATTTGGTATTTATCAATAATAAAATCTTTTCTGAGAGTTGGGATCTTCACAGCGGCGGAAATTTCTTTTAAATATTGATCATTCCCCAAGAAAAACTCAGGCTCTGTTAAAACAGAAATAGCCGAGGCTCCGCCTTCTTCGTAATCCTTCGCAATTTCCAGCCATGGAAAATTTTCCGCTATTACGCCCTTTGAAGGTGACGCTTTTTTTACTTCGCAGATAAATGAAAGTCCGGGAGCGGCAAGCGCATTCTCAAAAGGCAGATGCTTTTTGTCAATGTGTTCTGCCGACGCTAAATCAATCGCCTGCTCTTGCGCTTGTTCAATAGGAAGATTTTGTTTTGCTATTTCTACACGAGTCAGCGTACTTGAGGCGATTTTACCTAAAATAGCAGGCGAATTTTTCAATAGGGATACTCCTATGGGTTTTTCTTCTGCGACATAGAAATAAAAAGTTTAAGTTGCTCATTTGCCTTTCCTGAGTCGATTGTTTCCGCCGCAATTACGACAGCATCTTTTATGCTTATTTCTGGTTTGGCTATGTGAATTGCCGCAGCGGAATTAAGAAGTACCGCGTTTCGTTTGGGACCTTTCTCGCCTGCGAGAATATTTCTGGTAATTTGCGCGTTTTCCGCAGGCGTTCCGCCTAACAACTCTTCTTTTTTGCAACGTTCAAACCCGAATTGTTCAGGTTCAATTTCATAGCTTTTTATAAATCCGTCTCGTAATTCACAAACAGTGGTGGGAGCGCCGAGTGATATTTCGTCTAACCCATCTTGCCCGTATACAACCATTCCTTTTTTTACTCCAAGATTGCATAAAACTTTCGCCATAGGTTCTACAAGATCAAGCTCATACACGCCTAACAATTCCATGTTCGCACCAGCCGGATTTGCCAAAGGACCGAGTATATTAAAAATTGTGCGAATACCAAGCTCACGTCTTACAGGGGCGACATACTTCATTGAAATATGATAGTTCTGCGCAAAGAGAAAGCAAATATTGATGGTTTTTAAAAGATGCAAACTTTGCTCTGGCGGGATTGTTATATCGACGCCAAGGGCTTCAAGAACGTCCGCAGAACCGGTTTTGCTTGTAGCCGCTCGGTTGCCGTGTTTTGCGACAGGAATCCCCGCCGCTGAAATAACCAGTGCGGAAGTAGTAGATATATTGAAAGAATTGGAATGATCTCCGCCTGTTCCGACAATTTCCAGTACGTCCATGTCATGCAATACCCTGACGCAATGTTTACGCATTCCAGCGGCGGACGCTGTAATTTCGTCTATAGTCTCGCCTTTCACAGACATTGCCGCAAGGTAAGCCGCCATCTGAATCTCGCTGGCTTTCCCTTCCATGATTTCATTCATAACAGTTTCGGCACATTCATAAGAGAGATCCTCTCTCTTTGCCGCCATGGTAATCGCTTCTTTAATCATTCTTATTCTATACTACAAATATAAATAAAATACAAGATAAAAACCAGTAAAAAATTTTTAATAAATGGGGATTTTTGTTTTAGCCTTGCGCATGAACAGCAGTTAATTCTTTGCGAAGCAGGGAAGCGATAATTTCCGAAGGCAGTTTTCGGGAAGCTATAGCCTTTGCGTTGAGAATTTTAGCGGTAGCTTCATCAAGGCAAACAACTTGAGAACTTTTACGAGAGAAAAACCCTGTATTAGTATGACCGAGCGTTGGAACAGTATCGGTTAGGCGCTTATCAAGTTCCGCATATTCTTCTTCAGTCATATCACGCATAATTACTCCTCTTCGTCCATTTGGGCGACTATTTTGTCACGCAATTCCATTGCGTGAAACACTTTAATTGTATCATCATCAATAATATTATAAAAGACTTCTATCGGATTTGCAACGGTGTCAAAACCAATGATGACATATATATCATCTTCTCCTTTTAGAGTATCCTCATATATTTTCGTCTCAATTGCCTGCTCTATATCGTCTTGAGTATATCCATGCTTGAACGCCGATTGAGTATATAGAATTTTATCTGCCATTGCTCCTCTCTTGTATATTAAGTATACTCTATTTTTAATAAAAAGTAGTATAAAGAGTATAATGTCCCTCTGCGCTACTTGATTAAAATTAACATTTCTGCTATTAAATATACATGCCTGAAAACCAAGATGCCGCGAGTCGGTTAGGCACTGAGCCTATCGGAAAACTATTACTACGATTCTCTGTTCCCGCTATAACTGGAATGTTGGTAAATGCGCTTTACAATGTAGTTGACCGCATCTTTGTCGGTCAGGGTGTAAACGAAATTGCTCTTGGCGGACTTTCCCTTGTTCTGCCGCTTATGACCATCGGTATGGCTTTTGCCATGCTCTTTGGACTTGGAGCGGCTAACATGATTTCCATGCGGTTGGGGCAGGGACGGCGGCAGGATGCTGAAAACGCTATGGATCACTGCTTTTTCCTGTTGATAGGCATATCCGTTCTAATGACAATACTTGGACTTTGTTTTCTTGACCCGCTTATTTCTTTTATTGGAAAAGAAGGCAGCGAAGTTTTGGGATACGCCAAAGATTATCTTCGCATAATTCTTTACGGCATGGTTTTTTTCACGGTGAGTTTTGGGTTGTCTCATTGTACAAGGGCGCAGGGTTTTCCTACAATTTCAATGCTCTCAATGATCATGGGAGCGGTACTCAATACAATTCTCGATCCTATTTTTATTTTTGTGTTTAAGTGGGGCGTAAAAGGAGCGGCTTGGGCGACTATCATTTCTCAGTTTGCTTCGTTTGTTTTTATTTTTATTTTTATCACAAGCAAAAAAGCTGTAGTAAGGCTTAACCCCAGAGCATTCAAACCTGATTTTTCAGTTATCTATCAGATTATGGCTTTTGGTTCCGCTCAATTTTTGCTTCAGTTTATGATGTCCGCAGTGCAATTTGTGTACAATAAAAGCGTAGGCTGGTACGGAGCCGCCGCTCTTGGAGTGGCAAACGGAGATGCCGTTGTTCTTTCGGGAATGAATATAAATGGTACTATTTTGATGTTGATACTCATGCCTATTTTTGGAATCAATCAGGGAGCGCAACCAATACTTGGTTATAATTACGGCGCGAAATTATTCCGCCGTGTGTTACGTGCATATTTGGGAGCGATAGGAGCCGCCACATTGATCTGCGTTTTTGGATTTGCCATAGTTCAAATTTTTGCCGATTATCTGGTCAAGGTGTTTGTGGCGGAAGGAAGCGACGCTCTAATGCAATTTGCTCCTAGGGCGATGAGGATAATGATGCTGTTGCTGCCAACCGCAGGTTTTCAAGTTGTCTCAACAAATATGTTTGTAGTCACAGGTCGCCCAAAAACATCTATTTTTCTTTCCATGTTAAGGCAGTGTATCGCCCTTATTCCATGTATACTAATCTTTGGAAAAATATGGGGATTGTGGGGCGTGGTTGCCGCCGCTCCTGTTGCAGACGGCTTTTCCTTTATTCTTACGGGGACGTTAATTATTTTTGAACTGCGAAAATTAAGACGAGGTTTAGCTGTCAACCTGGCGTGATTCGTTAAAGAAATACCCCTACTTGACTGATTTTTATTGATTTTATATTCTATAATACATGGGAAATTCAGCAGGAAACACATTTTTTTCCACCCTGACAGTCAGATTAATCGTCGCTTTTACCATTTTAATCATAATTATGATAGGTATTGGTCTTGGTTTGTCGCTGGCGCTGACGGCAAATACAAAAAATCAGGAAAATTTCACTGAATTGGCTCCCGCGCTCCCAACTAAACTCTTGGACATTAACGATAATGTAATTACCGAATTTGCGTCCGATGAAAAACGAGAGATGGTCGCTTTAAGTGAGTTGCCTCGCCATCTTATTCACGCGGTTATTTCCCGCGAAGACCCTGACTTTTACAATCATCATGGTTTTAGTATTAAAGCCATTGTGCGTGCTTTGGTAGGGCAGATACTCCATAAAGGTTGGGGCGGCGGTTCTACAATTACCCAACAGGTAGCTGGTACATTATACTGTGACAGAAACGAACGCACCATAAAAAGAAAAATAAGAGAACTGTGGTGGGCTTTTCAGCTGGAAAGACGTTATACGAAAAACGAGATTTTGGAAATCTACCTTAATTATATGCCGATGGGTCCCGGTACTTACGGAGTAGAAACTGCAAGTAAATATTTCTTTAATCATAGCGCGCGGGAAGTTGATCTTGCCGAATCCGCCGTTTTAGCCGTACTGCTTTCCGGTCCCAGCCGTTTTGATCCGTTAAGAAATCCAAATCAGGCAAGAGACAGACAGCATTTTGTTCTTGAACGAATGATTCAATTCGGTTATGCCGACAAATACGAAGCGGAAGCGTCCTTTAACGCTTTTTGGGATAAATTTGATTATACAAAACCTGCCCTATCCGCGTACCTTACCCGCGAAGACAAAGCGCCGTGGTTCAGCGAATATGTGCGCAGAGAACTTGATGTATTGATGTATGGCACAAGGGATTATTACCGCGATGGTTATGTTGTGCATACAACATTGAATCTAGCGCATCAGCAGGCGGCGGATATTTATTTAGCCGAGGGTCTTGAAAAAGCAAATATTGAATACACGGCGTTAAACAAAAGAAGTAATATCTTTTCGGAGCGGGTTTATCTGCCTATAGTAGACCTTTTAACGCTTACTTTCGATCTTACGGATATTCGCATGGGTTCCGCAGGACAGAACGAGAGCAGGGCAATGTCGCGTTACACCAGAACAATTAACCCTGTAGTTGATATGGCGGCTTTGCTTTTTGGTCTTTCCGATTTAAAAAAGATGACCGAATCCGGTTTTGAACAGCTTAAAACAAATATAGAAGAAAATGTCGTAGAAGGCGCTCTTATTACAATAGAAAATGAAACAGGTTATATCACCGCAATCGGCGGATCAAAATATGATGAATCAAATCAGCTTATACGAGCGACACAGGCAAGCGTTACGCCCGGCTCTTCATATAAACCGTTGTATTATTCAGCGGCGATAGACAGCAAACTGTTTACAGCCGCATCGTTAATTTATGACGCGCCTATGGCGTTTCATAACGAAGACGGTACTCCTTATGTTCCGAATAATTACGGCGGAAAATGGAGAGGACCTTTGCTGCTTTATACGGCGCTTGCGTTATCGCTAAATATTCCTGCGTTAAAAGTTTTGGAAACTATCGGCTTTGATGCCGCTATTAACAGATCAGCGGCGTTATTGGACATTACAGATCCAAACCAAATACGACGCACTTTCCCGCGTTATTATCCAATGGGATTGGGAATAATTTCCGTTTCGCCGTTACAGATGGCAAGGGCATTCTCTGTTTTTGCAAACCAGGGGCGTAGTGTCACTCCAATAGCAATTCGCACTGTAGAAGATCGTAACGGCAGAGTTGTATTTGATATTGAAAGAGATGTTCGCCAAAAACAGCGACGGCTGCCGAATAACGGGCAGGTTGTCAGTCCGCAAAACGCCTATGTTATGACAAGATTAATGGAGTTTGTTGTTACGGGCGGCACTCTTGCTTATGGAACAAGCGCGGGAACAAAATTAACATACAAGGACAGCGAAGGAAAAACATTTAAGATGCCTCTTGCCGGAAAATCGGGAACTACGCAAAACTGGTCAGACGCATGGGTAGTTGGGTACACTCCTTATTATACAACGGCAATGTGGTATGGCTTTGACAAACCCGGTAACTCATTGGGTATTTCGCAAACTGGTGAAATGCTGACATCTCCTCTTTGGGGTAACTATATGCGTGATATTCATAATGGGCTTCCGCAAAAGAGTTTCCCGCGCCCGTCTGGAGTTGCAGACGTAGCGGTTTGTAGAGGGTCGGGGCTTTTAATGACAGATGCATGCACACAAGGAGCGGTTTATCTTCCTTTCCTTGAAGGAACAGTTCCTTCCCGTTACTGTGATTTACATGGAGGCGGTGGAACAGGCGCAGGACAAAGAACAACTATCCCTTCTACAACTACGCCGCTTAACAGCGTTATAGATCCTTCCGTATTAGACGAAATTCCAAGACCAAAATTGCAGTTAGATTTATTCCCTGAATTGCAGAACAATAATCAACCAAAACAAAACCAGAATAACAGGAATCAGTCCAGAAATAATTCCCGCAATAACAGAAACGGGCAGAACGCAATTCCCGATTCTGCCGTAATATTTGACCCGACAAAAGAAAAGAAAGAAGAAGACGACGACGATTATTTGCCCGCTTGGGATCAGGTAGATTAAAAAATTGACAACATCGTAATATTGTTCTCATAATATAATAATGAATGCTTTTATTCTTGTAATATTGATTTTGGGTTACAGTATTTGCCTTACCCATATTACATTGTTTGCTGGAATATATATAAAACATAAAAACAAGATAGAGTTGTACTATTTAATAGTATTATCTAATATTTTTTTGTTAGCGGTTATCGTTATGCTGTTGTTTGTTTTTAGTATGAATTATGTTATTCCTATATTGGTAAATATTTTATTTTCATTGTATATTACCGTTCCTTTGTACAGTTATAATTTATTTGATGTTGACAAAAAATATTATAAGAATATACCCATACTGGTTATAATAGAAGCGGTAATTGAAAATATTTTGCTTGCACATAACATTTTAGGCGCTTTATATGTTCTTAAAATAATTTTCTTTGTATTGCTAACAATACCCATCTTTATAGCTAAGAAAGAATTTGAAAAATATTCATTGGAATGGAGTATGCAAAAAGCAACCAAAATTGTCATTGTAATATTCATTCCGTTTACGATTTTGTTTGTTCCACTCTCTCCGCTGATTTTCAAAATCTCTTATGTATCTTCTCTGTTTTGGGCTGTCTCCACCTTGTTTTTTCAAATACCAGGGTTGGTATATTGCAGACAGTATCTCTTAAACAAATATATCAATGTTACAAAAACGGGATTATTGTCATTAACAAAAAGAGAAAATGAAGTTGCCTTGGAAATTTGTAATGGGCTTAAATACGAAGAAATTGCCGATAAATTATTTGTTACGCTTTCGGCTATAAAAAAGCATACCTATTCCATATACAGAAAATTGGGAATAAAAAATAACCGTGAATTATTGCATATATTCATGGAAGCTGAAAAAATGTCGCCTAAATAAGGCTATTTCAAAAAAAAGTATACTTTTTCTTACTTGTTTTTTTACAATTTCCGCTCAAAAATAATAATGGAGGTTTTTATGAAAAAGATTTCAAGAATCATAGCTATGATTTTGGTTTTGGTAATGCTTGCTTGCAGTTTTACAAGCTGTTTGTCGTGGTGGCTTATAACGGGTGAACCGCTTAATTTAGATGGTGCTGGTGATGGAGCGATTATATTTATTTTCCTTCCGGTAATAGACGTTGTTCTTCTTCCTATAACACTGACAGTCTTTATTGTGAGAAAAGGGATAGAGGCTGCAAGAAATAATCGAGGGAAAAAATGGGACGGCATTGACACTTTTTCGGCGACAGTCAAAACCTTACCTAATGCGGAATTTAATTCTATAATTCAAAAATTTGATTATTTGCCAGAATCGGAAATTGATGATTTGGCGTACAAATTTTATTCCTTACCCGAATCGGAACTTGATGCTTATTCGCAAACATTGAACGCTTTCTCCGAAGAAGAAATTGCCGCAATGACTGAGGCTATTAACTATTTACCCAAAGGCAAATTTATATCTTTAATGGAAACATTAAACTCCATGTCAGAAGAAAAACTTATTTCCACAATGAAAAGATTACAGCTCGTTAAGTATCGGTATCAAAATAGGAGGGTAGAACAATGAAAAGTAAAAATATTTTATGGCTTTTTTTGACCATTGTAATGCTTTGTTTTGCGGGTTGCTTTTCTTCTGGAACAAAACAACCCGATCCTATTCCTGTTCGCTACTCATTTGCGGAAAGCGGAGAAAAGGCGGTCCCAATAACATTTATTCAAGGGAATAAAGTGGGAGTAATGCTTGTTGATTGCAACGGAGTTCCAAGACCAACTCCATCGCCGGGAACATATTGGGAACGTGATAGTTTATTCCCTGTCGGAAAACCGTTAGATTTAAGAGTCTATGTATATTGGAATGAAAATCGTTTTGGTGAAAGAAGAAAGGGTATATTCAAATGTCCGCCGTTGGAAGCAGGCAGGGAATATAAGTTATGGTTTACAGGCAACTCAAAAGGCGGTAAACTTATTTTGACATATTCAAATGTTGCCTCCGTTAATGGAACCTCGAAAGCTGATATAGTCTACGAACAGGCAGTTCCACCGCCGCCTAAGTAAGAGCGGCAATAGCGGTTTATTGACATTTCTCCCATATTTTAGTACATTTATTGCAGGCGCCGTACCCAAGCGGTAAGGGAGCGGTCTGCAAAACCGTTATGCATCGGTTCGATTCCGATCGGCGCCTTTTAATATGGACGATACACACTCATATTATTTAATTCTTGGAATCTCTCTTTTTGCGCTGTTGCTTCTTTCTATGTTTTTTTCGGCGTCCGAAATGGCTTATTCGGCGTTAAACCGTATTAAGCTTAAAAGTCTTGCCGAAAAAAGCAAACGGGCGCGTCTTGCGCTTAAACTACTGGAGGCTTATGACAAAATACTTTCTACAGTGTTAATCGGGAATAATATCGTAAATATCACAGCGTCCGCGCTTGCCACGGCTTTTTTTATTGGAATGTTTGGAGAAGCGCGAGGAGTAAGCATTGCCACCGCAACTATGACGATTCTTGTTTTGCTTTTTGGCGATATTTCCCCAAAAACACTGGCAAAGGAGACTCCGGAATTAACCGCCCTTAGAAACGCTCCGCTTTTACGTTGTTTTATTTTTATTTTAACGCCTGTAAACGCGCTTGTCGGTTTATGGAAAAAATTTCTTTTATTAATTTTCCCCGTAAAGATGAATCGTTCAACAACAGAAGACGAGCTTTTGACGTATGTAGAAGAAGTAAGGCAGGAAGGGGCGATTAATATTCATGAAGAACAGATGATCCGTCAGGTTATCGAATTTGATGATTTAACAGTTTCGGATATTTTTACTCCGCGTATAGATGTACAGGCGGTTTCTGTTACCTCCACTGTAGAAGAAATTGACCGTAAATTTACCGAAACAGGCTTTTCGCGTCTTCCTGTTTTTGAAAATACAATAGACGATATAAAAGGAATTATTATATTAAAAGATTTTTATCACGAAGTTATGAATGGACATAAAACACCGACGGAAATTATCAAGCCTGTTGCTTTTATTGCAAAAACAATAAAGATAAGAAAACTTTTAAAGACAATGCAGACAAAACAGACGCACATGGCGATAATTGTCGATGAATATGGCGGTACTTTGGGAATTGTTACAATAGAGGATATTGTAGAAGAATTGGTAGGTGAAATTTGGGACGAGCATGAAGAAGTGGTAGAGCCAGTTAAAAAAGAAAGCGATGGCAGCTTTACGGTATTGGGGAGCGTAAGTTTTAAAGATATGCTGGAAGTAGTTGCTACGGATATTGAAAATGAAGATGAGATACCCGACACAACAATAGCAAACTGGATTTTTGAAAATCTTGGGAGATTGCCTCAAATTAACGAAATTCTCACATGGCGGCATTTGACAATAAAGGTTTTAAAGGTTATAAAACAAAGAGTAATGGAAGTAAAAGTTACTGTAACAGCGCGTTGAGTAATAAAAAATATTTAGGAGGAAAGTTTTATGAAAAAAAGATGGTATTTTTTTCTATTTGCCTTTTTAATTACAGGCATTTTGTATGCAGCGCCTATTCAAGATGGTTCAAGCAGCACAGGCAAAAATGGGGAGTTGGTTCTGCTTCACTCCAATGATTTCCATGGGGCGTTAATGTCGAGCGACGGACGATCAGTCATCGGAGAGATGGCGACCTTTGTTAAGGTTGTAAGGGCTGTTAATCCGCAGGTTCTTCTTGTTGACTCGGGAGATTTTAATACGGGCAGCGCTCTTTCAAATATGTTTGACGCAGAGCCGGGTATTCGCGCGTATAACATAATAGGTTACGACGCCGTTACTTTCGGTAATCATGAATTTGACGGCAATATGGAAAAACTTGAAAAGCAAATCGCTCTTGCGGATTTTCCCTTTGTTTCATCAAATGTAAAAAAGGCAGACGGTTCATATCTTGGCGGCAACAGGTATCTTGTAAAACAGTACAATAATTTTACCGTTGGCATATTCGGTATTACAACTTTGCGCACGCTCACTATCGCAAGTCCCGATAAATCCCTTGTGTTTGTAAATGAAATTGAAGCCGCTCGCGAAGTGGTGGATATTTTGCGTAACCAAGAAAAAGTTGACATTATAATCGGCTTAACCCACATGGGCGACGTAAAAGAAGCTGTAGATCATATAACATCTATAGAATTAGCGTCGGCAGTTGAGGGGATAGATATTCTGGTAGACGCCCATTCTCATTCTTATTTTGAAATTCCAAAAAGGGTAGGGAACACATGGATAGTATCCGCAAATGAAATGGGAAAATACATGGGTTTTGGAAGGCTCATTATACAGAACGGAAAACTTGCCGATTTTGACTGGGTATCCATCGCCGTAAGACCTGATGTCGATATTGATGAAATGCTTAAACCTTATATCGAAAAAGCGGGAAAAGTTTTAAAAGAAGAAATAGGAGAAGCGTCAGATGACTTCATCTTTGGAAATCGCTTAACGCGGTATCAGGAGACGGCGTTAGGCAATATGATTACCGACGCTAATGTCTGGTATTTGCGAAATGTAAGTAAGCAACAGGTTGATTTTGCGTTCCATAACGGCGGAAATATGCGAGCGGAACTTAAAAAAGGACCGATAACGCAGGAAAATATTTTAACAGTGCTTCCCTTTGAAAACTATCTTTTTGTAGCATCAATGACAGGTTCGCAAATTATTAAATTGTTTGACTTTATCGCGACAATTCCGCAAGGAAACGGAGGGTTTCCGCAGTTCTCAAGCGATGTGCGCTATACAATCGATAAAACTTCAGTTAACAGCGTAATTAAAGATTTAACTATCGGTGGCAAGCCGGTTGATCCTGACCGAGTGTACCGTTTTTGCACAAACGATTATATTCTGGGCGGGGGCGATGGTTATACTCCGATGTTAGACGCTACAGATAAATTAAATACTTCGATATTACTTTCTTATGTTGTAACAGAATACATCAAGGCGAATAAAACAATAAAACCCGTAACAGACGGAAGACTGATAATTTTAGGCGGGGTTAAAAACAACTAAAAACTGATTTTTTTAGTTGTATCAGTAAATTGTAGTGCCGGTAAAATCTTCATCATTAAGAATGTTTCTTAAGTTGTCAAGATTTTTACCGGCGGCGCAAATAACTTTTAACCCTATCTTTTCCGCATGACGGCTGGCGACAGGGTCAAAGGGAACATTTTTTCCGGGAACCCATTCGTCGCCGACCATGGCGCGAAAATCAGCCCATGTAATTTTGTCGATAGGGCGCGCGTTTTTGTCTGTCTTTGGGTCAGCCGTGTAAACTTTTTCTATATTTGAAAGATTTATCAGCATTTGCGCGCCAAAGCGTTCAGCTAACAAAACGGCGTCGTAATCCGTAGAAAAGCCGGGTTTCCAACCGGCGGCTACAAGCACTTTGCTTGTTAAAGGGTCAACTTCGCTTGGGTTTGTAACAACTTCCTGAGCGCACCATTCCCCCATAATCGCTTTTATCAACTGCGCGTTTAGTCTTGTTGCCATAATTCCAATCCAGTCGGCATCTTCGTTCTTTATGTTGCCCGTCGCAACTTCGCGAAAAGCGTTTTGCCATATCCGCGCAGGACCGCCGCCGCCCACAACAAAAATAAAGCGCCTGTTAGAATCCGTTTCTATAAATGAGCGGATAACGGCTACAAAGTTTTTTAAAAACTCTACATCAACTTCTTTTGGCGCGACAATTGAGCCGCCTAACGAAATAACAGTTACCATAATTCACCTCTTACTGAATATAAATACCGCTGATTGTAATATCTCCCCAAAGGCTGGAATACGATTCAAGTCCGCCTGCGGATTCTTCCCAAACATTTTGCAGCGAATATGACTGCGGACGCGAAACAAGTCTGCCGCGATTTTCAATTTGCGAAAGGATAAGCTCTCCTCTGGAAAACGCTATACGCTGATTATCTAAATTACCAAAGTAAAAATTTACAAAGTCTTTTTCTGTTTCATCAAATTGCCTATTTGTGTTGTCTGTGATCTTAACCGCTCCCGCGCCCATAACGGGATCAACAGGAATCCAGCCGAAACCGTCTATCCAGAATTCTGCCCAGTAATGTCGCAATGTATGTCCGTTTTGATTTATTAAAACTCCGGCGACAGGAATACACGGAACGCCTGCGGCGCGGGTCATTGCGGTGTACAGCAAGGCGGCGGCGTAAGAATCGCCGCGTTTGCGTTCAAGCGCGTCAACAATACTTTTTGTACTTGTAGAATTTGAAATCTGTATATTGTTTATTATCCAGTCATATATGACTTTTGCTTTGAAGTACGGATTTTGTTCTCTGTTTATAATTGAATTAACCGCCGCCTTTATTTGTTGGCTATCGCTTGGAATTAAGCTAGAATTTTTAGTATAAGCCGAAGAAAGCTCTGTCGATTCCTGTTTTATGGAAAGAGGTTTTATTTCTACTCCTACGGAATAAACTTCTACGCGGTATGAAAGATTGATAGATTGACTTGTCCCTGCTAAAAGATTTTCCAATTTATAAAGACTTACCCCCTTGTAATTTTCCATAAATGGTTCAATAGTGCGCGAAACAAGAGTAACATTTCTTTGAGAAGGAGCATTTACCGGTTTTGGTATCCACAGATAAAGCATATTAGGTCTTGAGGCGTCCGTTATTCTAATATCAACCGAGTATGTTACCGTGTAACTGCGTTTATCTTTTATGTTTTTAAAACCAGGTTTTCCGCTAACATCAAAAAAGAAACTGCGCGATTTGCCGTGAGGTGTTCTTACTTCAAAGTTTCCGCTAACGGCTCCGTCCGGCAGACGGACTCTTATCTCTCTTGCGCTCCAATGTTCATAACCCATTTCGGTTTCTGAAGCCTCGATAAATTCCGGCTCTCTTACGGCATAAGGATTAACCGCTCCCGATTCATAGTCCCACGAAAAGAAAACACCGGAGCCGGGCTCTTGCGAGGTTTCGCGCGATATGCCGAAATTATTTCCTATGATGGTTATAAGCGTACCCGTCGCGCCAATTTGCGGAATAACAGAGTTAATTTTTGGTTCAAGTCCCAATTCTTCGCCGTCAATCGGTCTTGGTACGGAAGCTGAATTGGAAAAAAGTACGCCGTTGCTTCTTTTTCCTTTTACGCGCACATAAACCAGTCCCGATTCGCCTAATTCAGGAATTCTTACAATGATTTGATTATCCTGCCATAAATAGTACGATGAATTTGTCGGCGAAATGCCCGCAATGGTTATGTAAGACTCGTCGCGTGATGCGCCAAAATTACTGCCCGTAAGAGTGATTATCTCTCCCATTCTGCCGAATTTTGGATCAATAGATGTTATAACTGGAGTTTTTGCGTCGCATGAAAAAAATATAAAAGATGATATCAATAAAAATAAAATTTGATATTTTATTTTTGTTAGCGGTTTTTTACGTTGGTTTGCGGCAAAATTATTTTTCATTTTCTGTAATAGCGGTCTCTTTATATGGTTTTACCGTCAGTTTTATTTCTAAAGATGAATTTAACTGCGATGATGTTCCAAGAGGGAAAAAATAAATAGGTTCGTTAAACTCCATGGGGATTGTTTGAATCGACGTATAATAACTTACGCCTTTTTCAGGATCGGTAATCCAAATCTGTCCCTGGGCGACCATTACACTTCCACTGCGGCGGATAAACGGAGTAAATTGCATTACTACAATAATATTTGAACCAACAAGACGAATGCCAACCGGAGTCCCAGGTATTGTTATTTTTTGATTGGATTCGTCCCAGATAACTTCTTCATTCTCCAATACTCTTGCGTCAATGTCTAAAACCAACGCCTGCCTTCTAAGTCCCGGCGTCATTCTTGTACTTGCCGGTTGAGGCTGGGCTTCAAGACAGACGGCTGTTGTAAATAAAAATAAAACGCTTAAAATGGAAAGATGGCGATTCATTTTACGGGTGTCTCCTTGAATAATCGGCGGCTCTGATTATTGCCGGTTCTCCGGCGCGGGAGAAGTTTCTGCTTTCAGGAAGCCGTAAAATAATTATATCGGAGCTGTCCGCGCCTAAATATTGAAGGACGCCGTTTAAATCCGTAGCTGCAGGTAAAATCTCGGGGATTTCTTCTTCCGCCGCTAGAATGATGTTTTCATTGGAGTTTGCTTTTTTACCGGCGAATCCGTTGTTTAAGATTTTTCCGCCGCCTGAGAGAAACATTGTAATAAGCGCGATAATAACTGCGGCGGCTGCGGCTGCGGGAATAGAAATGGAAATTCTGCGCCGCCATATTCTTGGATACGGCGTAAAGCGCCTTTTTGCCTCTATGTTACGCCAAATTTTTTCTTTTGATGATTGTATTTCCGATTCATTAATTTTTTTTGCGGAAGCGTCTTTGCTAAACATTTCGCGTATCTTTCTAAAGTTTTCAAATTTTTCCCTGCAAGCCGGACATTCCTTTAAATGGGCGTCCATTTTTTCTTTCCAAGGAGACGGAAGCTCTCCGTCAACATAAATTGATAAAAGTTGTGGATCAGGACACATTTTTACCGCCTTGTAAATTGTTATCTGCCTGCATTATTTCCGCAAGCCGTTCTCTGGCTCTAAATACCCGTACTTTTACATTTCCTTCGCTTATGCCAAGCGTTTTGCCAATCTCTTTATAATTCATTTCAGTATACTCTTTTAATATCAATACCATACGCAAATTCTCCGGCAGTTTTTCCAGCGCGCTTTTTACTTCTTCGCTAGCCTCTTTTTTTACAAGTAAACCCTCTCCGGTTTCCTCCTGCCTGTGGTCTTCGCGAAAGGCGCGTTGATACGCTTTTCGTTCCCTCTCTTTTCTTTTAGCGTAATTTAACGCTGCGTTTTTTACTACGCGAATCAGCCAATACTTTGCTTCGTCCTGACTAGGGAACACCATGTTTTTCTCGTATAAACGAAAAAAACTTTCCTGGCAAATGTCCTCCGCCGCTTCCCAACTGTTAGTAATCCGATAAGCAACCCTCAACAAAATATTAAATGCCGAATCATAAAGCCGTTGGAATTCAACTGTTGAATTCCACGACATTGTTTTGCCTTCACCGCTAGGAACGTCTGTCTGTACAGGGGTTGCGTCATTTTCCAATGGTTCCTCTTCTATATTAAACAATTTTTTTCCCTTTTTGTTACATGATTTCTTAGACAACCCGGTTGGTTGTCTAAAAAAACTTTATTTATTGGACGCGCCAAGTAGTACCAGCGGGTCCGTCTTCCAGAATTATACCCCGATTTTTGAGGTTTTGTCTTATGTTGTCCGCGGTGGCAAAATCCTTCGCTTTTTTGGCTTCCGCTCTTTTTACGATAAGCTCTTCAATTTCCCGCGCAAAAGCGTCGTCTCCGCCTTTACTGTCAGCGTTTTTTACGGCATCTTGCAGTCCAAGCCCTAAAACCCTGTCCATATCGTAAACTGCCGCAAGAGTTTCAGGTTCAGCCGCCCCTTCTTTCAATAAACCCCACAATTCCGCCAGTGCGCGGGGGGTATTTAAGTCGTCCTCAATGGCTTTGTTGAATTCTTCTATATACTTCGATGTTTTTTCCGTATCCGAGGCTGTTGGGCTGCCGCACTTAGCCGCCAAAGAGCGAACCTTGTCTACCAGCGATTTTCTGGCGTTTTTTGCGCCTTCCAAGCTTTCCATGGAAAACTGAAGTTGACTGCGGTAGTGTCCGCCAATCAGAAAATAGCGGTAATCCAGCGGATCATAGCCTTGATCTACAAGGGTTTGCAATGTGAGAAAACCGCCAGCCGATTTAGACATTTTTCCCTTGTTCAGGACTAGAAATTCATTGTGTAGCCAGTATTTTACCCACGGTTTTTTCCCTGTGGCGGCTTCGCTCTGAGCGATTTCATTTGTGTGGTGAATGGGTATATGGTCGATTCCTCCCGCGTGAATATCGAAGTTTTCGCCAAGGTATTTTATGCTCATCGCGGAACATTCGATATGCCAACCCGGGTATCCGCGCCCCCAAGGGCTGTCCCATACAAGAGCCTGATTTTCAAATTTACTTTTTGTAAACCAAAGCACAAAATCGCCCGCATTACGCTTGTTTTCGTCCTGTTCTATCCGCGCTCCCGCTTTTAAATCGTCCAACCGCAACAGCGCAAGTTCTCCGTAAGAGGGAAATTTTGAAATATCAAAATAAAGATTGCCCCCCGCAAAATAAGTAAAGCCGTTTTTTTCTATCCGTTGAATTAACGCAATCATTTCCGCAATATGCTCCGTTGCCTTGCAGACAATAGAAGGGCGCGTAATATTCATTCTTTGGGTATCGTGAAAAAACGCCTTTGTGTAAAAATCCGCTATTTCAAGAACGCTTTTGCCGCGCTCCTCCGCGCTTTTTACCATTTTATCTTCGCCGTCGTCCGCGTCATCGGTAAGGTGTCCGACATCGGTAATGTTCATTACATGGTTTACATCAAAACCAGCGCGGCGAAGAGAGCGGACTAGAGTATCGTGAAGCACGTATGCGCGTAAGTTGCCGATATGGGCGTAATTGTAAACAGTAGGACCGCAGCCGTAAAAGCCGACTTTTCCTTCTTGCAAGGGCTTAAATGGCTGTTTTTCGCGTCCAAGTGTGTTAAAAAAAATAAACGACATACTTATAGATTATGAAAAAATATTGAAAAAATCAACAGTATGTGTTTATATAAAATACCAAAAAACAAAAATTTTCATAAAAGGAGATAAATATGAAAAAATTTAAAATCACAATGATGACAATAATGGCAATTTTGTTTTCATGTGTGCTTCTGATGGGATGTATCAATGATAGTAGCGAAGATGATAATTCCACTTCCCAAAGTTCCGAGCATCCGGCTGTGGGACAAGTTTTAATTCTGCAGGCGTACGGCAATGCGGGCGACAGTTCTCCCAACGGCGTATCACATTCTTTTGTGGAATTGTACAATATTTCCGATAGCGCTATAGACCTAAGCGGAATTAGCCTGTATTTTGCCGATGGAACAAGCGGCATAGGCGTTACCCAAGACGGCAATTGGAAATCAATAGTCTTAACAGGAACAATACCCGCTAAAGGTTCATTCCTTGTATTGGGGAAAAAATATAACGATTTAACCAGTACCCGTTATATAATAGCAGATAATTACGGAGATATTAATGATGATACTTTGTCTTTAAGCAGAAGAGGCTTTAAAGTTGCAATTATCAATGGTACAACGCCAACAGTACAGAATCCTTTTGACTCAGCTAATGGAATACCTGTTTCCGGTTACATTGACATGGTAGGCGCTGTAAATGATCCTTCCGCAGCTACTCCTGATAATATATTCGGATACGAATTTGCGCCTGCTCGCTGTTCCGCGTCAGAGGCTGTCCGCCGTATAAATCTTATAGATACTGATGATAATTCTACAGATTTTGAAAGTATTCGATATGCTTCAGACGGTATTACCAATGAAGTGCTTGCAGTAAGAAAACCGCGAAAATCAAGCGATGGAACATGGGATCCGTTTGCAAGTCCACCTCCTCCTATACCGCCACCTGCGGCTACTGGAAACACGCTGTTAATTTTCCAAGCTTACGGAGGCGACAACGCCAACGGAGTAACGCACCACTTTGTAGAGTTGTATAACAACGGTTCTGCGTCGGTAGATTTAAGCGGCTATTCATTGCAATATGCTTCCGCCAGCGATGGTGATACCCCAGAAAGTGATTGGACGGTTATTAATCTAACTGGTTCAATCCCCGCTAAAACTTCGTATCTTATTTTGGGTAAGAAGAATAATGTTCAAACCCAGCGGATACAGATAGCGGACAGTTCAGGCGATATCAACAATAACGATTTTGTTTTAAGCAACAGAGGATTTAAATTGGCGCTTATCAACGGAACTACAAAGTTGACCGTCGCAAATCCCTACAATACCGATGGTAACTGGACAAGGGCGACAGGTTATGTTGATATGGTAGGTTGTTCAAATACTTTTGGTACAAATAAAATAACAGGTTACGAAGGACCTTCTAACGTTGCAACACTTCCGCGCAATTCTGCGCAAGAAGGCATAAGACGCGAAAACCTTACCGACACCGATAACAATAATACGGATTTTGTGAGCGTAAGGTATACTGCCGCCCGCAGTTCGCAATATCCACACGGAGTTGATGCGTACGAAATAGCTTTTTATACGCCTAAAAATGTCGCCGCAGGTACATGGGATCCTTCAACTCCTCCTGCACAGCCGCCAGCGACAGGAGGCTCAGAAAAGCTAATGATATTGCAGGCTAATACTTATGGTAATAACAACGGCGGGGCTGCCGGGTTTGCAAGATCTCTTGTAGAGTTGTACAACAATACCGATGTCGCAATTAACTTGACTACTGGTAATTATTATTTGTATATCGGCAATGCTTCTGCATGGGAAACTACCATAAAATTGGAAGGCTCAATCCCCGCTAAAGGTTCATTCCTTATTGTGGATAATACGGCAACAACATCTTCTAATACCAATAGTACACCCCGCGCCACTCTGCCAACAGCGGATCAAGAAGCTGCTTTTGTTATTAATAACACTAATTTCAAAATAGCCCTCATGGTCAACCTGAGTACTCTTTCCGTTAATAATCCATTTACAGAAGCAAGCCTAACAGCAAATTATGTTGATATGCTTGGCACTGGAAGTGCAAACGGTTTTGAAACAGCTGCAGCTGCGGCATCCAAACCGCAAGTCCCTCGTCGTATATCGCTTACAGATTCCGATAATAATAGCCTTGACTTTGCTCAGGCTGATTATCGCGGTCAAAGCGGAAATAATGGTATGGCAGATGCAGAATTGTACAAATTCTGGCCCAGAAATTCCGTAGCAGGCGCTTGGGATCCCATAACCGGTCTGCCGCGAATAGACCCAACAGTAGTACCTTAATAAATTTTAGGAGAATTATATGAAAAAGACTTTATTTAACCAAATTATCTGCCTCTTTTTGATCGCTCTTTGTTGCTTTTTTGCGTCTTGTCCTGAGACAAATGTGCCCGCTGACAATACAGACGATTCCGGTGGCGGTTACAATAATCCAAACGCAGGCGGGGTAAAAGAGCTTCACTTCTCTCATAACAGCGGTCTTTATAACCAGCAATTCAGCCTTGTAATATCAGCGGCTCAGGGAAGTTCTATCTATTACACAACAGACGGAAGCGTTCCCGCACCGAATAAAGCTGGTACTAATAGGTATAGCGCTCCCATTACTGTACAAAACCGTAATGGACAGGCGAATGTTTTGGCGGCAAATGCCGCAAAATTTTATATGGATCCCTCTGATCCGCGTGGGAGCGTGCCGCAAGTTTATACACCAAATGACGCACAAGTGCCAAAAGCTACGGTAATTCGCGCTATAGCGGTAAGTTCAAGCGGCGAAGTAAGCGGCGTTGCGACAAAAACATATTTTATTGGCAATAATTTGGCTGATTATGGGAATATTCGCGTTGTCTCTTTGGTTTCCGACCCCTATAATCTTGTAGATGAAAATTACGGCATCATGGTAAGAGGAAAATCAAGTAATAGATGGGATGGTACTAATATTTATAATTTTAGGCAGAAAGGAGAAGACTGGGAACGTCCGGCATATTTGGAAATTTTTGAAGGAAATAGCAGAAATATAGCGGCGCTTTCTACCGGAGTGGGTATCCGCGTTCGGGGCGGTTGGTCAAGGGGTATAGGGCAAAAAAGTTTTAGCGTGTACTTTAAAGAACAATACGGCATAAAAAACTTAAAAAATTATAACCTGATACCCAAAGATACAACGCTTGGTACAACAGGCGCGGTTAAAGCCGATGGTAAAACACCTGTAGACCAATATAAAGGCTTTATGCTCAGAAACGGCGCAAATGATTGTGAATATACAAAATTTTACGATGTATTTTTACAAGACTTGTTAAGCGACCGCAGTTTTTCCACGCAAGCCTCGGTTCCCTGCATTGTGTATCTGAATGGCGAATATTGGGGACCATATAACTTTCAGGAAAGACACAGCGACAATCAAACGGAATATAAATACGGCGTTGATAAAGACAATGTTATCTCCTACGATAACGGCGAATTAGACGACGGCAATCCCGGAGAAGAACCAGATTTTGAACAAATGATAACTATGGCAACCAATAACTACAGCGCATTTTGCGATATTTTTGACATTGATAACTTTGTTGATTATTGGGCGGCTGAAATTTACATTTACAATGAAGATTGGCCTCATAATAATTACCGAATGTGGAGGACGCGCACTGTAGATTCAGGTAACCTCAAATATGGCGACACAAAATGGCGTTATCAGATGTTTGATGTAGAATTTGCCTTGGGAATTTATAACAACGGCGAACTTACAGGGCAATCCGGTAGAAATGCTATTGCTGAAATTCTTGACGGAGACGATAGGAATCATCAAAACAACAGACTTTTCAAAGCATTATTGGCAAATCCTGATTTTTGCAAAAAATTTGTAAATACCATGCTGGATCTTTACAATGTAAACTTTCACCCCGATAATTATCTACCAAAATTGAATAATTATGCGATGGTATACAGACCGCTGATGACAGGTTATTTTTCCAGATGGGGCGGTTGGGATGGAATGTTTAATAATAAAGTAAATGACGCTAAAAATTACCTTAGCAACATACGAAGTGCTATGGTAAGTAACTATTTGCCGAATTATTTTGGTACTGGTTCTTCAGGAATAGCCAATATAGGTGTTACAAGCGGTAATTTGCGCGATGTTACCCTGTCTGTAGCAGGCGTATCCGGCGCGTCAATAAAAATTAATTCAGTAACTCCTAAACTTACTTCGGGAAGTTGGACAGGCAAATACTGCTCTACAATTCCCATTACCGTAACCGCAAGTGCTCCTCCAAACGGCTATGAATTTAACGGCTGGACGATAACAGGCGGTACTCCTACGACTTCTTTGGATCTTACAATTACCGTTAACATTACTGGAAACGCGCAAATTACGGCAAAATACAAGCAAATAGGGATTTCTGTTGTTCCTGTAACCGGTGTAAATTTGAATCAATCCAGTCTTAATCTTAAAATCGGGGACACAAGCACCCTTACTGCCACAGTTACCCCATCCAATGCTACATATAATACGGTAATATGGACTTCCAACGACTCCAGCGTAGCAAGTGTTAATAACGGAACAGTAACTGCCGTAAGTCCCGGTACTACAGTAATTAAAGCTTCTACAGTAGAAGGAATGAGCGCGACATGTACAGTAACTGTAAGACCTCCGACAGTATTGCTGGATTTAGCCGCAAGACTTCAGGAATTGTCAACTCAAACCATTGATACATGGGATAAATTTTATACTGCATTTAACGATTTACCTGTAAATCCCGGAGACGAAATTCCCAGTAAAGTGACTTACGAGATAATTAATGATTCCGGAGTTAACAAACTTAAAGTTAATGTATTTATAAATTGGGGAGCCGGTTTTATTGTTAACGATGGGATTACATTCCAAGCGGGCGATATAATTGAATTTAAAGGAAAAAAGATAAATGGACCCAGTCCAGAACTGTATGTCAACACAAATTGTTGGGATTGGGCGCCTCTTCAAAACTGGAACATACCATTATCTGATGGGGAAGCTTTTGACAAAACCTTTACCTTATCCGCAGGTGATGCGTCTACGATAAATGCAAACGCGGAGGTTTGCGACGGAGACGCCCTTGCTTTTAAGTCAAATGGAATAGCCCCTTATGATGGCAGTATTGTTTCCGTCGGCTCATTTGTCATAGAACAGATTAAAATTTCCAGAATAGAATAATCTTGCTTATTAACCAATTTAAGGGGGAACCGTCCGCAAGACGGTTCCCTTTTTTTGTGTTTTAAATCTATTCTCTCTTG